>JAQYWN010000897.1 GCA_029379265.1 Rhizonema sp. NSF051 | reverse complement strand
ATAAGTATAAAAACAAAAGTTGATCTGCTAGGAAATAAAAGAATAACTAACTCTCTTTGCATGCTGAGAACACAAAGCTCTCCGGATAGAGGATTATGTATAGAAGACTCGTCTAAATGTAAAGTTATGTTTATTCAAGCAAATTTATTTATGAGCTGATTGTTCACTTGGTTTACAATAGGAATTGCTAGATATTGCTGTTATATATATTACAATCTGCTAAATAACTGAAAGTAAGAATGCGTGAACGCACTGAAGCAGGATAATTGTATTGGTAAAAGTACAGCTACATCAGAATACTGTGATATCAATGTATACCAGTGAATCAACTAAGTATCCTTCTACGGCGGAAATCACACAAAGAAGCCGTATTTTAGTCGTAGAAGACGAAGAACTGATTAGAGAAATGCTTGTTTTATCCTTAGAAGAAGAAGGTTACAAGGTTGTAACGGCTTCTGATGGGCGATCGGCAGTAGAATATCTCAAAAGTTTTGAACCAAATTCAGGCGAAGTTCCTTTTGATTTGGTTGTTCTTGATTTGATGCTGCCTCAAATTAATGGTTTGGATATATGTCGCTTGCTCCGCTATCAAGGAAACCCAGTCCCAATTATGATGCTCAGTGCTAAGGGTAGTGAGACGGACCGTGTCCTTGGTTTAGAGGTAGGAGCCGATGATTACTTGACAAAACCTTTTAGTATCCGAGAGTTGGTGGCTCGGTGTCGCGCCTTGTTACGCCGTCAGCGCTTGAGTAGTTTGCCTCAATTACCTGTTTTACAGTACAAGGATGTGGCTTTGTATCCTCAGGAATGCCGTGTTCTAGTTCGAGGTCAACAGGTAGGTTTGTCGCCAAAGGAGTTCCGGTTACTAGAATTGTTTATGAGTTATGCCCGTCGGGTGTGGTCGCGCGAGCAATTGCTTGATCAAGTTTGGGGACCAGATTTTGTTGGAGATAGTAAAACTGTAGATGTACACATCCGTTGGTTACGCGAAAAATTAGAGCAAGATCCGAGTCGTCCTGAGTACATTGTCACCGTGCGCGGTTTTGGCTATCGATTTGGATAGTTGTTAGTTTTTAGTCATCACAAAGCAAATAACAACTAGTGATGATAATAGGATTTCTATTGGGTTTAGTGGTAGGTATTGGCTTTTGGGGATGGCAACAGGTTCAACTGAACCGTTACCTAGAGCAAGTCATGCGACCTTTAGCTTTGCAGTCTTCAAAGCTGGTGCTACTAACACCCAAATTGCAGCGTTATATCACGTTAATTCACGAGCAACGGCAAAATTTACAGCAACAGCTACAAACTTACGAAGACCTACTGGAGTCAGCGCCTGTAGGCTATTTGCAAGTAGATGAAGAAAATCAACTGCTGTGGTGTAACGAGCAAGTGAGAGAGATGCTGTCTTTGCAAAGATGGCAACCAGGACAAGTGCGTTTGTTGCTAGAGCTAGTGCGCTCTTATGAACTCGACCAGATAATTGAGCAAACTCGGAATTTGCAACAGCTACAGGTGAAGGAATGGGTGTTTCATCCCCCTTTCGAGAATGCAGCAGCAATGTTAGAAGTAAAATCTCTGTTGTTGCGGGCAACCGGTTTGCCTTTGCCAGACGAACAGGTGGGAGTGTTTCTCGAAAATCGCCAACCTTTACTGGATATGAATCAAGCGCGAGATCGCGCTCTTTCCGATCTTGCTCACGAACTCAGAACGCCTCTGACTTCGATTCGATTGGTTGTGGAAACCTTACAAGATAGGCTGCAACCACCTTTAAATCGTTGGGTTAATCGCCTGCTACAAGAAGTTGACAGGTTAATTCACTTGGTGCAAAGCTGGTTAGAACTTACTCAACTAGAAAATAACCCAATCATTCAACTCAAGCGCCAACCACTAGAAGTGCGATCGCTCATTGCATCTGTATGGGAAAGCTTGGAACCTTTGGCTCAGAGTCAAAACCTTCAACTAACTTATTCCGGTGAAGAAAACTTGTGGATTAATGCCGATCACTCCCGGATTTACCAAGTCTTTCTCAACTTGCTCGACAACAGTATCAAATACAGTTCCCCTGGTACAACCATTATCGTCGAAACAAAAATTATTCCCAAAAAAAGTCATCGGAACCCAGTACTAGAAATTAACATCATTGACTCCGGAGTTGGTTTTTCTGAGGCTGATTTGCCTTACGTTTTTGAGCGATTTTATCGAGGGGATAAAGCCCGCTCCCGTCCACCAATTTCGGAGAATCATTCAGCCGCGCCTGTTGGTAGTGGTTTAGGTTTGGCAATTGTCCGGCAAATTGTGATTGCCCACGGTGGATCTATCAAAGCCATGAATCATCCCAAAACAGGTGGTGCATGGTTACAAGTTGAATTTCCTGATGTCGTGGCAGATTCTCGAAGCCAAGACTATAGTTAAAGATATCTTCATGTTTGAGACTAGAAGCGTGACAGCAATCCTTTATTGTCCCAACCCTGAAAGACCGCAGTTGACTCGCGAAATTAGACGTATTGAGCGGGATGTGTTGCGTATGGGAGCTTTGGTAGAACAATCATTCCGCCTTGCTCACCAAGCTTTATTCGCCCGCAACTTAACAGCAGCTGAGGAACTTCCTTTATTAGATAAGAAAATTGATCGCTTTTACAGACAAATAGAATCTGACTGTACGACAATTATGACGCTACAAGTATTAGTAGCAGAAGACTTGCGCTATTTAAGTGCTTTTATGCAGCTTGTGCGCGATTTAGAGCGTATTGGCGATTATGCCAAAGATCTGGCTGATATTGCCATTAAAATCTTTCCCTATCCGCCTCATACTGCTCTGCCAGAAATTGCGATTATGGCCCACCATGCCCAAGCTATGTTAGCAATTAGCTTGGTGGCACTAGCCGATCTGGACGAAGTCAGTGGACGTAGTATCAAGCGACTCGATGATACTGTAGATAATGCATATAAACACCTTTATCAGACTTTAGCCTCTCAAAGAGATGTTCAAGTCGTTGAGCCAATTTTACTATTAGGATTGGCAATTCGCTGTTTGGAACGTATGGCAGATCATGCCACTAATATTGGTCAACGAGTAGCATACATAGTCACCGGTCATCGTAGTTAATTGTTGGTTGTGCCATTCATCTTCTCTCCCCGTCGCGCCTAATCCCCACTTTCTGGGGATTCCTAGCAAGTTATCTTCTGGGGAAGAAGTCATTATTAATTGATTAAATACGACTTAGGATAGATATATTAAAATTAATTATTGTTGTAACTTTTTTATGTCCATCTAACGAATAGGTAAATATTAATAC
>JAQYWN010000896.1 GCA_029379265.1 Rhizonema sp. NSF051 | reverse complement strand
ATACATAGTTAATATAGTAACATTCATTACCATTTTTGCGGAAACTTTATCGGATTTTTACTTACACAATGCCACAGTAATCCTTCACCAATCTCCACTAAATTGGAGTAAAAACTACTAAGCTGATAGATAGGGCGTTAAAACAAGGCAGTCTGATTGACAGTGAGTCAGCACTCTTAGTAGGGTTTGCCCAATCCAGGCGACTGAAACCCCAGAGGCATTCCGTTGCTCAGAACTGCCCGCTTCATTTTTCTGTTCGCAAAAACAGACAACCGATTTGCGAAGTCCGGACAAATGCTTCTGTCCGGAAAACGAACGCCTCCGCAAGGCGCTCGATCTGTTCTGTTGTTGAAAGCGAGGTAAGTAAAAGCATCTTGAGGCGCTCTAGTCGTCGTTTTTCATCAGGCACTTTGTCAATGGTTGTCCATTTTTGTCCAGATCTCTCCCAACCCAACTGCTGGCTAACCACACTGTAACCAAATTATGTTTGATGCACTTGCTGACCGTTTAGAAGCTACCTGGAAGAAACTGCGGGGCCAGGACAAAATTGCTCAATCCAACATTCAAGAAGCTTTGCGGGAAGTGCGCCGCGCCCTGTTGGAAGCAGATGTAAATCTCCAGGTGGTCAAAGATTTTATTGCCGAAGTTGAAACCAAAGCACTGGGGTCTGAGGTAATCACTGGTGTAAAACCTGACCAACAGTTTATCAAAATTGTTTACGATGAACTCGTACAGGTGATGGGAACTGTGAATGTTCCTCTCGCTGAAGCTGAACAGCCCCCCACTATAGTGCTGATGGCTGGATTGCAGGGTACTGGAAAAACGACTGCTACTGCCAAATTAGCTTTACATCTACGAAAATTAAATCTTAGCTGCTTGATGGTCGCAACAGACGTGTATCGCCCAGCCGCGATTGATCAACTTGTCATGTTAGGTAAACAAACTAACGTGCCAGTATTTTCTTTAGGAACCGATGCAGATCCAGTAGAAATTGCACGGCAAGGTGTTGAACGCGGTAGAACGGAAGGTGTCAATGTTGTGATTATTGATACTGCAGGACGCCTGCAAATTGACGAAGACATGATGGGGGAATTAGCCCGGATAAAAGAAACCGTCCAACCACATGAAACTCTCTTGGTGGTGGATGCTATGACTGGTCAAGAAGCGGCAAATCTTACCCGCACTTTCCATGACCAGATCGGCATTACTGGAGCTATTCTCACCAAAATGGATGGTGACAGTCGTGGTGGTGCTGCTTTGTCGGTGCGGCGAATTTCAGGAGCACCGATTAAGTTTGTTGGCGTGGGCGAAAAAGTAGAAGCTTTACAACCGTTTTATCCCGAACGGATGGCCTCGCGGATTTTGGGTATGGGTGATGTTCTGACTTTAGTAGAAAAAGCCCAAGAAGAATTTGACCTTGCTGATGCGGAGAGAATGCAGGAGAAAATCCTGCAAGCAAAGTTTGATTTCACTGACTTTCTCAAGCAGTTACGCCTGCTAAAGAACATGGGATCGCTGGGAGGCATTATGAAAATGATCCCAGGTATGAATAAGATGACAGATGACCAACTCAAGCAAGGAGAAACTCAGCTCAAGCGCTGCGAAGCAATGATTAATTCCATGACTCCTTCAGAGCGCAAGAATCCAGATTTACTCGCAAGTTCTCCCAATCGACGGCGGCGGATTGCTTCTGGATCTGGCTATCGGGAAACGGATGTTAGTAAGCTAGTAGGTGACTTCCAAAAAATGCGCGGTCTCATGCAGCAAATGGGTCAAGGTGGCTTACCAGGTATGCCAGGAATGTTTGGTGGTTTGGGTAATTCGCAAGCTGCCGGAGGAAATAGTCAAACCGCACCAGGATGGCGTGGTTATCCTGGTGGTGCCTTCCCAAACAAGAAGCCAAAAAAAGACAAAAAAAAGAAAGGCTTCGGTACACTGTAATAAGCAGTTAGTGATTGATAATTAATGGTTAGTAGAAAAATAATTAACAACTGTAGGGGCGGGGTTGACCAGATTGTGCGTTTTTACTGACAAGTGATTTGATTAAACCCGCCCCTACTAACAAATACCAAGCAAAATTGTTTGCTCTTTGTGCTATAATGGACATTTTAGCATCTAGTAACTGCAAATCCAATCCCTGAAAATAGGAGCAATGATTTCTCAACCATGATTAAACTGCGCTTGAAGCGATACGGAAAAAAGCGGGAAGCCAGCTACCGTATCATCGCTATTAACAGCCTGACTCGGCGAGATGGTCGTCCCCTAGAAGAATTAGGATTCTACAACCCCAGAACCGATGAAGTGCGACTGGATATTCCCAGCATCGTCAAGCGACTACAACAAGGTGCTCAACCAACTGATACCGTGCGTCGCATCTTGGTAAAAGCTAATGTTTTTGAACAGGTCAGTGCAAAAGCCGCATCATAAAGTAGAAATAAAATCCCCAACAACCAGTCCAGATTACGTTGGGCTGGTAAAGTTTCTGACTCAGCCGTTTTTAGATTCTCCTGGGTCACTAAAAGTTGATTGTGAAATTACTCACACTCGAAAACGGGCTTGGATTCGGGTAGCCTTTGATGACACAGATAAAGGTAAAGTGTTTGGCAGAGGTGGACGCAATATTCAGGCAATTCGCACTGTGCTTTCGGCAGCTGCTGATGCTGCTGGGCACTCTGTCTATCTAGACATATACGGCAGTGCTTCTGGTAATCGAGAAGATCTGTCTTTTGATGAAGATCGAGAAGAACGAACACCACCAAGGGCGAGAGAAAAACGTGGAGATGGACCTAGCAAGCCTGTTACTAAACCTCGGTTCCGCGAGGTTTAATTCATTGGCTGGGAGTCCCTCATTAAAGTGAAGGTTGACTTCTACGATAACAAGCAGTTACTGGCACGGTTAAAGTAGTGTCAACCCATAGTATAAACCGTGACTTTGCTTCGTCGTGCTTTGTAGAAAAGGTTAGAGCTTGACTTTAACGATCTCTGTAAGGAGGTGAAACCAGAGATTGTCTGAAATCCGTGTGGGTGAAATCGAATTAATTGACTCGGCTATAAGACGTTTGAAAAATAAAATTCAAAAAGCCGGAATTTTATTTGAAGTTAAAAGCCGGGAAAATCCAAAAAAATATAGCTTAAGCCGGATTTACAAAGCACAAGGCATCAGCAAAGATAGCCGCTACTACATAGGAGTACTATCTGAAGAAATGTCGAGCTAAGGTATCGGTGGATTAACTCAAAGCTATCATAGATTAAACAAAAAAAAGTAGAGAAGCAATAAATGGCGTCTCTACTTTATAT
>JAQYWN010000895.1 GCA_029379265.1 Rhizonema sp. NSF051 | reverse complement strand
GAGTAGAATGAGTTATGAGTAATGAGTAGAATGAGTTATGAGTAATGAGTAATGAGTAGAAAGAGTAAAATTTATAACTCAGTGCTGATAGTCAGAATTTTCCCAAACCTACGTTCTGGTCGGTAGAAGACTAGTTTACTTATAACTCATTTAACTCATTACTCATAACTCATAACTCATTACTCATTTATGTTGACCAGTTTACAAAATCCCTTAGTTAAGGAAATTCGCAAACTGCACTCCGCAAAAGAGCGGTCAAAGCAGCAGCTATTTTTAGTGGAAGGAACGCACTTGTTGGAGGAAGCATGTGCGGCAAACTACCCATTAGTGGCTGTGTGTTGTACGCCAGAATGGGTTGCAGCCCATCCGGTGTTATGGCAAAAAGCTGTAGAGGGGAGTGAAAGAGGAGAGATTGTTAGTGGGGAAATATTAAAGGCGATCGCCACGACAGTGCAACCAGATGGTGTGATTGCGACGGCAAAACGGCGCGATCGCCTTGAAGACCTGCCGTTTACTGGTATAGTACTGGCTTTAGAAGCTGTGCAAGATCCAGGTAATCTGGGTACAATAATTCGCACTGCTAGTGGGGCAGGAGCCTCTGGTTTATGGATTGGTGGAGATAGTGTAGAATTAGATAACCCGAAAGTATTACGTGCTTCAGCCGGACAGTGGTTTCGCTTACCAATGGCGTTGAGTTCTGATTTAAAATCGACAGTACTCTCGGCTCGGCAGGAAGGAATGCAGGTAGTATCAACCTTACCTAGTGCAACTTTGACTTACTGGGAGGTAGACTGGTGCAAACCGAGTTTAATTCTACTAGGTAATGAAGGTGCAGGGCTGTCGCCTTCCTTAGCGGCGATCGCTCAATATCAAGTGAAAATCCCCCTAAGTCCAATTGTCGAATCTTTGAATGTAGCGATCGCTTCTGCATTAATGTTGTACGAAGCCCAACGGCAGAAATGGAGAATGGGGAACGAGTAACGAGATACATACTTTGTTCTCCAAATCCATACTCCCCAGTTTGCTTATCCATATATTGCTCAATGTCATTAACTGCATCCTCAAAAGCTGCCATATCAATTTTTAAAGAATTTTCAGCGATTAAGCCATCACCGAGATTATCATTGTATCTTTTTTTTCCTTCTTCATCTTCAGTCTCACCAACTTGGAGAATATCCTGTAATTGGTTAAGAGATTGAATAAAGTCTTTATCGCCAGCGCGGCGGTTTTCTGGCTGATTTTGCTCCATATTTAAATCTCCGACTATTAACAATTAACAACTAACAACTACTAGCTTCCCTTGGTTGCTTTTGCAAAAATCCATCTGAGAGTTTACCTGGGATTGGTTTCGGACGCATTGTTTTGAGCTCCACCCATACCCACATTGCTTCAGCTATAACTAACAAACGATCTTCGTTTTGTTTGCGAATTTCATAGGAGCGAAAGGCACGGGAACCACGCATTTCCTTTACCCAAGTTGTCACCTCTAATGTATCACCTGCTACAGCAGGACTTAAATAGTCAATTTCTACTCGCCGCATGACGAACACGCCTCCTAATTCTCGATAGACATCAAAAGTAAAACCTAAGTGTTCTGAGTGTTCAATCGCGACTTGTTCTAAATAGTTTTGGTAAACTGCGTTATTAACATGTCCGAGAGCATCCATCTCGTAATGCCGAACCCGCAGTAGTGTCTTAAATGGTTGCATCGGTATTCTTTTATATTTTACTTTTTCTTTATAAATCAACTTTTAGTAATGAGCAACAAAAGTATTCTGATTCACAAATGATTTATGATTGCCATATTATAATAGTAACCCTAAATCATTTGTGAAAATTCAAAGCGTCACCAAAGCTGGTGAGTACACTCATTTACCGGGCTTCTCTGTTCTTATGAATCATTATCGCTAAACGACTCTTTTCAAATCCCGCCTATTGAGAATTATTGAGCTTTTAGCGAGAATACTTGAGCGTTTTTTGCGACTGGTAGATGTTCCTTTTTCGCCAAATTGTGGGGAATAAAATGCCCTTGCAAACCATAGCCAACTAAACCCATATACTCATAAAATATGAGCATTGCCTTTTTAGTAGGAGCTAACTCAGGTGGGATTTGGCTTGTATGTGGAATGACTTCAAACCCTACATTGCGAAAAGTCAGTAGCGATCGCAACATGTGAGGAGAGTCAGTAACAAGCAAAATTTGCTTAATTCCTTGTGGTTGTAGAATTGAAGCAGTGAAAAGAGCGTTTTCTTTAGTTGTTTGAGAACAGTGTTCTTCCTTTAAAGCATCAGTTGGAATACCTTTTGCTTTGAGTAGCTCAATGATTTCTGCTCCATCTCCCGCACCACTGGCAAAAATCAAAGGTGCTCGATGGGATTTCCAAAGATCTGCCGCAACTTCAACCCGCGAATTTCTAAATATTCTACCACGACCTAACACTACAATTGCGTCTGTAGTTTTACCTGGATCAGAGGGAATAAATGTGACTAATCCTTTTTTGGCGATCGCAATAGTTAAGGGAAAAGTTGCACTAAAATAAACCACTAATAGAACAATTCCCATTCCACTTAATAAACGCTTCCACCGCAATCGCGGGATCATCCAAGGAATCAAAATTAAAGCCACAAGTGCCAACACAACTAAGCTTGGTGTCATCATCCATTCAGAAAACATTGACTTCCACACAAGCCATTGGCTTACAGGGCGATCGCACAAAGCTGGATCTAGCATTGAGGTTCACTTTTCACAGTATACATGCTCTTTGTTGAAGAATTCAGCGATCAGACGTCAGCAATCAGCATGGCCGAGCTCTCAAGACTTTATTTATCTCATCTTTCTCTACAAAATTTATGAGCATAGCCGACTGCTGACGGCACGATAGATGAATGCTTAACTCTCTGCCATGGTGACATATACCTCTGCCAATCGCCACGTTTTACAGTGTAAAATTGACTTTCTCTAAATCCCAATTTTTTACTTTAACTAATTTCTCATTTCACAGATTCATCAGTAAATTTCTTCAGTAGCAAGATAACGAAGGGTGTTTCATTTATTATCAAAGAATCATCACTCTTATCAGTGTTGTACAAAAAATATACAGAGAGCGTTTGTTAATATTGGGAATGCCTCATCTGGGATCAGTAATTGAGAGGAAATTCCTCCTGATTCCCAAAGCTTTTCGATGGGATACAAGTAATAAACGTAAGATAGCTTACCTCTTCACATACCTATGTATCTGTATCGCTTTACTTAGTATATACTATGATCACAAGACAACTCAATCTAGAGACTATCATAC
>JAQYWN010000894.1 GCA_029379265.1 Rhizonema sp. NSF051 | reverse complement strand
ATTATAATCTTGTCACTTAAAACATCTATCTTTAGACATAAGTCTAAATTCTGTTTTAAAGAAAAATAGGTGCGTGCTAAGATTCCCGACTTCTTTAAGAAATCGAAAATCTTATGTTACTTAATTGATTAGTCAATCAATTAAGTAACTTTATGCCTCCACGCGACGAGCAAGGATTTGAAGGTCGGCGACAGCAGATTATTCATGGGGCATTGCAGGTGTTTGCTAGCAAGGGCTTTGATTCGGCGACCAACAAGGATATTGCCGCAGCGTCGGGAATTGGTTCACCGGGTCTGAGCTATCACTACTTTAAAGATAAATACGACTTGCTTCAACAGGTGGTAGAGCAACGCATGCCACTGCTGCAATTGTTACGACGTTTAAAAGCCGCAGCGATCGCTACCTCCAACTACATTAATACTCAATCACAAACTTTCTGAAACCTACGTAAAAACAAGGTGCCGATGCCGCTACATTTTTCAAGCGCCAAAAACGGACAAAATACTATAACTTAACTAATCCTTATCACTCTATTAACTCAAAGTATTGTGATGAAAATTTAACATATGATTACAACTTCAACTACATACTCATGAAAAAAACGAAGTTTTTAACTTTCCTAATACCTTTTGCTGCTGCATGTTTGACTGCTGTCTTAGTTGCATTTTTCTCTACTCCTGCACCTGCTCAAACCTCCGTGCATCTCACGATGGGTAATCCCAGCAATGCAAGCACTTCCAGTCTGAGTAACTACCTATTAGTGAAGTCGCAATACGCAACTTCACATCATTGTAGTAGAGGTATTCCGAACTGGGTGAGTTGGCAATTGAATTCGTCTTGGCTTGGCAGCGCACCCCGTCAAGACAATTTCCGTGCTGATACCACATCACCTGTAGGCTGTTATCAAGTAAGTAGTTCTGATTACACTGGTAGTGGATTTGATAGAGGGCACATGACACCCTCTGCAGATAGGACAGACACTATTGAGAACAATTCTGCAACATTTTTGATGACGAACATACTCCCCCAAGCGCCTGATAACAATCAGGGACCTTGGGCTGATTTGGAAGATTATGCGAGAGAACTCGTAGGACAGGGGAGAGAGCTATACATTATATCCGGCAATTACGGCTCAGGCGGTACTGGCTCTAATGGTGGAGCTACCACAATTTCGAGTGGTAGAGTTACAGTACCAGACAGAGTTTGGAAGTCTATTATAGTTTTGGATCGACCAGGTCTCGGTGTGAGTGGTGTTACTACTAGTACACGGGTAATTACTGTTGACCTGCCCAACGACCAAGGGATTCGCAACAATGCCTGGCGATCATATAGAGTTAGTGTAGACACGATTGAAGCTAGAACAGGTTACGACTTGTTCTCCAATGTTCCTGACTCAATTGAAAATACAATTGAGGCTAGAGTTGATAATCAGTAACACTTAATAGCGTTCCAAATATTTATCCATCTTAATACTTAGATGGATAAATATTCTGATTCAAGACGATCGCCCTTACGGAATGTGACTTGGATTCCGCATAGCGGTACTAAGTTTCTACTACCTTGGTTGCAACTCCTGCTAAATTGCCTTCCTCGGTTTTACCAACGATGTATACATCAATAGCTCTTTTGCCAATACGATAAACTTGGACATTTCTGAGATTATTTTCAATGGTCTCTAATAAGTTTTTATACTTACCTACATTTTCTTTTTGTTTGTCATCATGCCATTCTTGCTCATAAGCAAGATTTTTAAACAATTCCGGTAAATCAACTGTTTCTATAGGTGAGTTTTGGGGATGACCTGTTAACTCTAACATTTTTTCTTGAGTTAAAGTTTCCTTAACATCTGACCACGCAAAAGGTTCAAAAGGATGTTCCGATTCACTCGGCATATACAAGCCGTTAGCAGCATCTTTAAGTTTTGCGGTAATCTCTACATAACTCATTTGCTCACTCCAATATGTCTTTGCTACCTATCTTCTCACGCTCAACCTTCAGTTAAGGGAGATCCATAAAAATAAATCGCGACTCCGTCAAACTAGAACCAGAGTCGTAGTCACGAAGCTCTATTCTCCGGAGAGTACTCTACGAATGAGACGCAAGCGTGAAGTCTGCTGGGGGATATTCCCAAGAGCGATCGCATTATTCCACAAGGGTTATTCGTAACAAGTGAGAAGTTGTTACGAAGGGAAAGCTCGTTTTTTATAGCTTAATGCGTTCCCCAAAACCTTTTGGAGCATGAAATTGGGCAGAGGATAAAAGCTCTATTTGTAATTTACAGCAAGTTACCTTCAAAAAACTTGATTTATTGCTACTGAAACACGGCTTTTTTGACTATACTGTAGTGAAATGTCAAATTCATATATATAAGGGTTTTCAGACCATCTTGCCGGAAATTACAGGGATCTCGGCTCAATGCCTTTATGTTCCGATATTAAGGGAAAAGGGCATTCTATGTTTAGATATCAAGCAGCCGCTAAACTGATGATTCAACAAAAATCCCCTACATTCCCTCACACCCTAAAACAAATCGGAGCCACCGTTGTTTTGGCGATCAGTTACTATGAAATGGCTGAAATTTCACGTCATCTTGCCTCCACACCTCAGGCGGTGACTCCAGTTTGGCCCCCGGATGGAATTGCATCTGGGGCTGTTCTGTTGTTTGGTAACTGGATCGGGTACGGTGTTTTGCTGGGTTCATTTCTCGCCAACTTCTGGGCGTTCCGAGATCCAACAAGTTTCTTATCCTTAGTGATTTCAACGTTGCCAGTTGTGGGAATTGCGATGGGAACAACCTTGGGGACTATATTGGGTGCCTTCCTGCTGCGGAAAACTCTCAACCATCGCTATCCCTTAGAACGTGTCCCCGACGTGTTCAGATTTTTGATCTTAACAGGCATGGTGGGGCCGAGCATCAATGCAACTGTTGGAGTGGCTTGCTTGGTGTTGAGTGGTAAAGTTCCCTCTTCAGCGTGTGGGGGAGTTTGGTTAACCTGGTGGATTTCTAATGTTTCGGGAATTTTTATCGTCACCCCAATTGTACTTAGTTGGGGGCAATTCATTCAAAAAAAACGATATCCAATCAGGCAATGGTTATCCCTCAGTTCAACGTCAAAGGATTGTGAAAATCTCTCTCATATTCGACACTCCCCAGTAAACTCAAGCCGTTTAAGATTCTGGTTAGTCGTAGTAGAGCCAGTGATCCTCATAGGGTTGGTCATTGTCATCGGCAAAGTGGCTTTTGGTAACTCAGATCTTGCACCTGACCGGATAAACCCTGAATATGCATATAAAGAGCAGAA
>JAQYWN010000893.1 GCA_029379265.1 Rhizonema sp. NSF051 | reverse complement strand
TGATTGACTCACAAGGTCGCGTCATCAGCACCTGGGCAGACATCATCAACCGCGCTAACTTGGGTATGGAAGTGATGCACGAGCGCAACGCTCACAACTTCCCTCTCGACTTAGCTGCTGGTGAATCCACACCTGTCGCACTCAGCGCTCCTGCTATCAACGGTTAATTACAATCAGACGCGACATGTCGCGTCTGTTGATGAAAAGCGCCCTTCAGAAACGGAGGGTGCTTTTTTATTTGTAGCAAGCACTTAACCAGTGGCTTTCTACCTTCGTTAAAAACCTAAACAATCAGCAAAAACTCAAACAAATGAGTAGCCGCTCCTTATACCTTTTTTTGCTTAGTAGTGAGAGAATACTTTAGTAGAATTAGCCATTGACACAAATCTTCAATACCATGGGTAATACTTTTGGGCATCTGTTTCGCGTCACTACTTTTGGCGAATCCCACGGTGGTGGTGTGGGAGTTGTGATTGATGGTTGTCCTCCACTCCTAGAAATTTCAGCTGAGGAAATTCAAGTGGAGTTAGATAGAAGACGCCCAGGACAAAGTAAAATTACAACGCCTCGTAAAGAAGCTGATACCTGTGAGATTTTGTCTGGAGTATTCGAGGGGAAAACGCTGGGAACGCCGATTGCCATGTTAGTGCGAAACAAAGACACTCGTCCCCAGGATTACGATGAGATGGCACAGACATATCGCCCTTCTCATGCAGATGTAACTTATGATGCAAAATATGGCATTCGCAATTGGCAGGGTGGTGGGAGATCGTCAGCACGGGAGACAATTGGACGAGTTGCTGCAGGTGCGATCGCCAAAAAAATCCTTCGTCAAGTCGCCAATGTGGAAGTTATCGGTTACGTCAAGCGCATCAAAGATTTAGAAGGCGTCGTTGATCCAAATAAAATTACCTTAGAAGAAGTTGAAAGCAACATCGTCCGCTGTCCTGATGCTGAATGCGCAGAACGGATGATTGAATTAATTGAACAAATTGGCAGACAAGGGGACTCGATTGGCGGTGTTGTGGAATGCGTAGCGAGAAATGTGCCGAAAGGCTTGGGAGAACCCGTTTTCGATAAATTGGAAGCGGATATCGCTAAGGGTGTAATGTCTCTCCCTGCAAGCAAAGGTTTTGAAATTGGCTCGGGTTTTGCAGGAACACTACTGACTGGGATTGAACATAACGACGAATATTATATTGATGAAAATAATGAAATTCGCACCGTAACCAATCGTTCTGGTGGAATTCAAGGTGGAATTTCCAACGGTGAAAACATCATCCTACGTGTCGCATTTAAGCCCACGGCAACTATTAGAAAAGAGCAGCAGACTGTAACTCGTGAAGGTGAAGCAACGGTTTTAGCAGCGAAAGGACGGCACGATCCTTGTGTATTACCGCGTGCAGTTCCGATGGTTGAGGCTATGGTAGCACTGGTATTGTGTGACCACTTGTTGCGTCATCAAGGACAATGTAAGGTTTTATAAATATTACAGTCGTTTTGAGTAACATTTTGATGCCGACTTCTCACGGTATCTTTTTGGTTTGCGCGTAGCTGGGTTACGTCGAGCCGAGATACAAAGTGTGGACATTGCACCAGACAGTTTGTTTATTTTTACTTTTATAACAGTCGAGCGCTTTTTTTGTGCCTAAATCTTCGTTAAAGTAAAAATCAAGCAGGCATCGTGTCGCTCTTGGCGTTGACTTCAGCAAAATTATCCGCAACAGGGAGCCAAGGTTGCACATCTGTCGTGCTAAACCCCGAATTTGCACTACTATCCCTCTGCATCGAAGTTCGGGCTGAATCGCGCCCTAAGCCGGGTTGTAGCTTACCCCACGGATCTTGTTCTAATTCTTTTGCGATCGCCACATCCGTCATGCCAATTTCATCACCATAGTAGAGTGTTGGCGTACCTCTTAGTGTCAGTAGGAGAGGAGTGCTGCCCTTGCTTTTGCCAATCCTAACCAATTGGCAACTATCTTGAAAGCTGTGCAGGTAGATTTCGTAGATTACGCCGCCGCTAATTCAGTTTGACTCATCTATTTGTTTGAGAATTCGGACATCGATCCATCGCATTCCGGCTCGACGAGCTGCTTCCAACCCATGATCACTATCCTCATAAACGATGCAATCTTCGGGTGCAACACCCATTCTTTTAGCTGCTAGCAAAAACAAATCGGGCGCAGGTTTCCCCACTGACACATCGTCTAGCGTGACGATCGTATGAAATAGCGATCGCAGCTTAATTGCGTCGATTATTGACTCTACAAGGAGCCGATGTCCATTGGAGGCAACCGCCATTGGCACTTTGCCGTAATTCGCTCTTGCAATTTCTGCCACTGCTGGCACTTCTTGCACCTGATGAATTAAGTCTAAAAAATGTCGCTGCCGCTCCACATCGACAACATGCTCATTGATCGCGTAACCAAAACTTTGGTTGAATGCTTGAATGAACTCGATGCCTGGAAGTCCCGTGCGTTCGTAGTACCATGCTGTCGGCAACTCTGCTCCAAACTTCTGAAACGCTAGCACGAAAGTTTGGAAATGTACAGATAAGGTATCTGCTAGTGTGCCGTCACAATCGAAAATTAAAGCCGCATAAGGCGGGGAAGGCGCAATTAAGTCATTAAGAATTGGCGAAAAGCACATTTAACACCTCTGATCTCAAAGGTTTACATTATATTCCCTATTTAACAAATATATTACTAGACGAATAGTTTAGTATCATCTCATTTTTGGGAGTGGGCTAGAGAACGAACTTCTAACGCGGAGAGAATATTAAAAACGGATGGAGGCAGTAGACTAATTAATGAAAAAATTTCACAGCAGTATGCTTATGCTAAATCTTATCTGAAAATTAAGCTTAGATATATATCTAAATTAGAGATTAATAGTGATAGAATTAAAAAAATAGGACTTACGCAAAAGTTGCCACTCATCTTAATTTATTGAACCGCCAAGACGCCAAGAACGCCAAGAATAAGTAGAGTGTACGTAAGTCATAAAAGAATAAGTTGAGCTAATAAAAATGCTAGTTTAAGGTTATAATCAAGTTCATATAAAGGGTTGCATAAGAATGGATTTCATTACTGTTTTAGGGTTAGCTGCTGCGACATTAACGACTTTTGCATTCTTACCTCAACTTATAAAAACTTGGCAAACAAAATCAGCTAAAGATGTCTCTTACTCTATGCTGATTGCTTTTAATTTAGGCGTTTTTTTATGGTTAATATACGGCTTTTATCTCCAAGCTTTGCCAATTATTCTAGCTAATAGTGTGACATTATTTTTTAACATCATAATTCTAT
>JAQYWN010000892.1 GCA_029379265.1 Rhizonema sp. NSF051 | reverse complement strand
AATATATACTAAATTTACATTTTAATTTTTTGTTTTTTTAGATTTTGATTTTTTGTTTATACCCCAATTTACCGAGCGGATATCTCTTAGCTCAACTTTGGCTATTTGCGGCAACCTCCGAGGCAAGCTCCCAAAACCTTCTATTTAAAGGCTCTAGACTTTTTAAATATTGCACTCAATTTCCAACATTGGAAAAAGTGCTAATGATAACAGTGGAAAACTGTTGAGAATTCGTCATCAGTAAAAATAATTTGGACAAAGTCGAGCTTAACGGTCTTAGAGGATGTTTGAAAAGGGTTGACTTAAGCCTCAAGTGTAACTCAGGGACGCGGTCTCAAATCCTAAAACTCCGATTATTTCGTAGCAGTTTCTCGATAGCCAAGGTAGTGAAACACACGTTTGAGGACTTTTCAAACATCCTTCTGAGAAACTTTTTGCCCCACTTGTAAAGGCTCAAAACACCAAAAATGGTTAAAATGTAGCCACTATAGAAATTTACAGGCAAATCAAAATTGCCTAGAGCCAATATCAAACCCTAGAACCAAATCATGATGAGTTATGCAGTCTTTTATCTAACTAAATGATATAACATAATTTAGAGGTCAAATTAACAAATACGCTATTTTACAGCGAAGGTCGCGTTGTCCTAAGAACTCAGGTTAGGGCAAATAGCGAAAAATTTAGAAAATTTTAATCCCACCTGAGAGTGAGTGACTGTTATCTAGCCTAGTCTATATTTTGAAATAGGTTTATTTATTTACAAAGACTCCTGTTTTGTACCGTTAATAAAGTCTTCACCAAAACGTAAGCATGAGAGGTAATTCCAATGGATGAAATCGTTAAAAAACTTGCTGGTCTGGGTCTTCCTGGTATAATTCTGGTGGTTCTAACCGCCTCATCAGGAGGCAGTTCCGCAGCTGTTGCGGCTGCCCTCACAGCCGTAGGAGGACCTTTTGGTATCGTCGGAGGTATCGCACTGCTAGGTATAATAACTGTTGTGGGGGATGCTATAGCGGGATTTGGAATTGAAGCCATTCTTAAGGCCGTCTATGCAGAACGTAGCAAAACCGAATCTGTAACATTTCTCCTCAAAGAAATTAATGATCTACCTATTACAGAAGAGCTAAAACTCAAATTGAAAGACCAAATTAGCCCACAAGGTAGTACTTATACTGTACCAAGGCAGGAACCAGGGCAAACGTATTAAATTTACAAAATACCAAACATGAGTAATAGTCTGGCAACCGTAGATATATAAAGTGAATTACCTACAGTAATGCCTGACTTTTCACTCTTATGTGGAAAGGGGAGATTGGTTCGCGTATATTATTATTCGCGAACCAATTTTCAATAATGTGCTTTGAATCAAAACATGAGAAAAATTCTGAACCATAAACAGATTCAAAAGGGTGTAGGGTGCCGGATGTGGGGTGTAGGGCGATCGCTTAGAACGTGGGATTGAATGAAACTTGGACGCAAAGTCTGCACTCCTTGAGTACTCAAGGAGTGCGAGCGAGTGCGCCCTCATTTCATCGCACTGCGTGTCGAGAAATACATCTTTTTTCCAAGGTAGGCTTTAAACCTACCCCGCATATGATCTTTTTCAAACCCGACACCCGACACCCTACCACGCCAGTCACCTACGGCTGGTTTCCCGCCTGCAGTGCTGGCTCCCCGACACCCTAGTCTTAGTACTTCAAAAACATTGCTTCTTCAGGCGAAAGATTGACCAATTTCACACTCTCTTCCCAAAGGCTCGCTGCTTTCTGTTGATCATAGGATTCATCAGAAGACTGAATTTCGTCCAGTCCATCAAAATATTTACCTGTAACTTTATTGAGTAAGGGATCGACGATAAGTCTCGCAAGTGCAGCACCCATCGTTTTAGAGTCCCTTGCTTTCTCTAGAATAGAAGGTGAAATCGTTGTACTTAAAGCGGAGAGTTCTGCTTGACTGTAGTCTCTGGCTAACTTTGTATCGAGCATTAAGCCTGGGTTGAAAGCATTGACTGCGATCTTCGACTGTTGCTTTTGTAAGCGACGTGAAAGTTCATAGCAAGCGAGAATATTGCAGAGCTTCGAGGTGGTATAGCGGGTTCGCCCTGTGTTTCCGATATCATCATCGCTATTATTGGTTGAGAATGCGAGGCGTTCGGCAGTTTGGAATTGTGGTTCAGGCATCCCAGTATTTGTCTTTGGATTATGGGTGTCGCTGCTGACAAACACAATGCGAGAGCAAGCACTCAATCGGGGTAAGAGCAGATTGACAAGTAGAAAGTGCCCCAAATGATTAACACCGAAGGTCATCTCAAACCCATCCTTTGTATATAATGTGTCTGAAACAATTTGAATTCCTGCATTACAAACGATCGCCTCTAGCGGGGGACGATCTATCGCCTTGAAATCTTCTGCAAACTGACGAATAGATGCTAAAGATGCCAAATCGATTGTCATGCCTTCGATGTAAGGATACTCGGTTTCTTTCTTCAAACGATCAACGCTTGCTTCTACCCTCGACGTATCTCGACTCGCAATAATGATGTGCCAGTTCTGCTGAGAGGTGGCGATCGCTTCAGCACAGTAATAACCTAGCCCACTGTTCGCACCTGTGATAATGATTGATTTGTTGGGTTCCGTAGAAATTTGCATTGTTGTCATTTGGGGAAAACTACACTAAGGATAAACATTGGAGTATACTCCAATGTCAAGCAGTTATTCAAACCCAAAGTTTTATGCTGATTAGTGAACTATCTAAAGAAACAGGAGTATCTAAAGACACCATTCGCTTTTACGAGAAGGCGGGACTGTTGGATGCAACTTGTAAGCGTGGAGACAATAACTACAGACAATACGATGAAGAGGTTGTAGAACGTTTAGCCTTTATTCGACAAGGAAAAGCACTCGGTTTTACGCTCAGTGAGATAAAGAAAGCGATTGACGAGTGGGATACACTTTCATCCCAAGACAAAATGCAGATGACTCGCA
The DNA here is from genome assembly GCA_029379265.1 of Rhizonema sp. NSF051. Lineage (GTDB taxonomy): Bacteria > Cyanobacteriota > Cyanobacteriia > Cyanobacteriales > Nostocaceae > Rhizonema. The sequence goes on along the minus strand of JAQYWN010000892.1, from coordinate 331 downwards.
TTAAAATTGAAGAGGTTGACGAAAAAATCAAACAGTTACAAGAGTTTAGACACCATCTGGTAGAGAAGTTGAAACGCTTGGAACCGGGCTAACAATCCCGATGCACCGGAACAATGTCAAGCGATCGCTTAATATAGTCAAACAAATGATAATGATAATTAATTGGTGGTTCGGATAATTTGAGTGAAAACAGAAAGCCAATTTTATTCGTGAGACAATCTTGCGAATAATGTGTTTTTGCCTTCTTGGGATGCTCCCAATTCAACAATCTGTTTACTCAGATCTTGCACCTACGGTATAAACCAGGAGTAGGCGAATAAAGAGTACAAAA
>JAQYWN010000891.1 GCA_029379265.1 Rhizonema sp. NSF051 | reverse complement strand
ACGTTAGATGTTTTTTGACAAATGTTTTACAGTTTCTGAATATTGGGGATCGCCTTTGCTTGTTACTCCTGATCGATTCTGGCTGTTTCTGGCAGTGTATGTTACCAGATATAGTCAATGACATACAAGTAATATTCTGAACAAAAAATGCAGAGGGAATGGCACTAAGATAAACCCGAACGATCATTAGGATGGAATCAGGAGATATGAGTCAGAAGATATAGAAACACGACATGTCGTGTCTGTAAACGAGTTATGACACCGCAGGAGATACTCAACTCCCCACTCCCATTGAAATAGAGACTGGCAACAGATAAAATGTTAACCTGTTGTTTACCTGTCTGTATAAAGTTTTCAGTGCCAAAATAATTCATTGCGGATATGTCGCCACCATTTTTGTTTGTTGAAAGCAATCGCGATCTCGAGAGTGAGTCAACCCTCCAAGAACTGTCAATGTATGACTTTGCGGTAGAAACGAGCTGTACTGGTGTGGAAGTTGCGAAATTTTTTGAAAAATCCTCACTCATACCAGGCGCAATTCTATTAGAGCAGGGAAAGTATGTAGGTATGATTTCGCGACGGCAACTGCTGGAATTTTTAATTCGTCCCTACGCACAAGAGTTATTTTTCCACCAACCGCTAAGTTTGCTCTATAGCTACGTTTCCAGAGCCATTTTGCTGCTTCCAGAGACTATGCCAATTTTGACAGCGATGCAATTAGTGTTGAAGCGATCGCCTGAACTTTTTACCGAACCCGTGGTCGTGCAAACAGCATCTAATAAGTATAAGTTATTAGATGTACAAGAATTGAATATTGCTTCTTGGCAAATTCGGGGGATAGAAACTCAAGTACGGTATGAACGCAGCCAAGCTCAAATGATTCAGAATGAGAAAATGGCGAGTTTAGGGCGTTTAGTAGACGGGGTGGCACATGAAATTTTAGATCCTGTTAACTTTATCTACGGTAACTTAAGTCATGTTTGCAATTATTACCAAGATTTGATTCACCTAATAGCAGCTTATGAGAAAGAAGTATCTGATACTTCTGGAGAAATACAACGTTTCAAAGAAGAGATTGAATTTGACTTTTTAGAACAAGATATAACAAAAGTACTTGCAAGTATTCGCGTTGGTGCAGAGAGATTAAAAAAGCTTGTCACAGGCTTACAAAATTTTTGTCATATTGATGAAGTTTATCCTAAGCCAACAGATATACACACATGTATTGAGCATATATTATTATTAATAAATAGCAGAATTAACGGAGAAATTAAAATAGTTAAAAATTACGCTCCTCTGCCTCCAGTATATTGCTATGTTGGGCAGTTAAATCAAGTATTTATGAATATTTTGAGTCAAGCAGTAGATACATTGCTTAATGAAGCAGTAAAGCATCAGTTAAATCCGAATTTTACAATCACTACTAACAAACCGCAAATTGAGATTGTGACAAAAGTCATTTCCCGAGAAACGACTAAAGCAGAGGTACTACCTCCGCGCTGGGTTTCAATTCGCATTATTGACAATGGTTCGGGAATGTCTCCACAGTTGAAACAGCAAATTATTGACTCTTTTGCTGCAGAAAAACGGGTTGATAAAGAAACTAGTTTATCCGTCAGCTATCAAATTATTACTTCCCGACATGGCGGCGAATTAAATTTGCGCTCAGAACTTGGCAAAGGTACTGAATTTGAGATTTTGTTGCCTCTAGTTTGATTGGGCAGGAGCCAATACGGTTCAGATAAGACGTTGACTCGTGAAGGCTTGCAGTTCTTGAGCTTTCTTGAGTAGAGAAGCAGTTCTTGGGCAAAAAATTGATTGTTCGTCAACTCTTTCCTCCCCTGCCTAAGAACTGCAAGCCTCAACGAATAGATGCCTTAACTAAACGGTATTGGGGTAGGAGCCAGAGAGAATTATCACTCCTGGCTCTTCTTTCTCACAACTTGTCTGCGGACACAAAAGAAAGCAGGTTTCTGAATAAAGACAAATCGCTGAAACGATGGATATTGCTGAATAAACCAGGTTTAAGCGTAAGTAGTTGTCTCAGTTTTTCATAAAGCTTTAGTCTTGTTGGTGCTTGTGGATTTGCCATCTGTAAAATCTTCTCTAGCAACCAAGGCGCAAGATATTGACACCAGACGGCTAAGTGACTTTGCCATCCAACTAATATTTCTGGTGAATCCCTTTGTAGTCCGACAATCAGTACTTGAGCTACTTTCTCAGGCGTCATGGGTTTCACCCAACGGAATAATTCTAAGTCCCGCACCATGTCTGTATCAGTAAGGGAGGGCATGAATGCTATCACTCGGATGTTATTTTCCGCTAATTCGCGACGCAAGGCTTGGGTAAATCCTAAAATTGCAAACTTGGTTGCTGAATATGTTGCCATAGTCGGTGCAGCCACTTTCCCCATTAAACTCGAAACATTGACAATTGTCCCTTCTCTTCGGCTTGCCATGCGTCTGGCTAGCAGATGAGTCATTGTGTAAGTTCCTAATAAATTCAGAGATAGTTCTTCTTGAAGCTGCGGCAATTTTGATTGTAAAAAGGAGTTTTGGTGAGCGACTCCTGCACAGTTAATCAACAGATGAATCGGGCCATAACTCCGCCAAACTTGGGCACAAGCAACATTTACAAAAATAGGCTTCGTTAAATCGATTCCCATAGCTACGGCTTCTACGCCCATCGCCTCAATTTCTTTGGCTACTTCAGCTAATTTGTAGCGATCGCGTGCCATCAATATCAGCCGCTTGACGCCTTGCCTTGCTAACTCGAGAGCGATCGCACGCCCAATACCACGAGAAGCTCCAGTTATGAGAACAACTTTACCTTGAATATTCATGGATTTTAACCTCAAGATTCGCTTGTCTTACCGCACTATAAAGTCTTTGCCTACAGATACAATCACAGCTTCCTCATCTGATAGCACCGGGTAAGACAAATTAGTAAATGGTGATTGAAAAATGAAACTCATCGTTGCTAGTTGCTGATTTTTTTCCTATTAGCTATTACCATGAGCAGAGTTTCGTAATTCAAAAAGAACCTATCGATGCTGTATCTCTATTTCAAAACGTCATTAATCCTCGTTCTTTTTTCAGAGTAAATGCTAATGACCAATGAGAAAAAACTACCCCTACACGTTTGTTCGTGCGATAACTCAGTACTATCTACCTCATAGGGCATACATCTCCAATAGGCGGAGCATATACCGGAATTGTTGATTCCTACACACCTTAGCAATTAAATCAAGTACTTGCAATATTTTGTTATAAGTATTTCTTAATACTTGCCAGTACTAAACAATATATATACACAA
>JAQYWN010000890.1 GCA_029379265.1 Rhizonema sp. NSF051 | reverse complement strand
CCTATACATTGTCTCAAAACTATATTTTTTGGTTTTGTATATACTTTACAGCTATTCACTCCATCATCGTATTTTTCACACAGAACCGCCTATTTAGTATGGCAAGATTTGTATTTGCTCTACCCTTCTTTTTCCTAGCACTTGGATACATATATCGTTGTATTCCAGGTAAAACAAAATATAACACACTCACATGGATTATTCTCCTCTCAACCCTATCTCTAATTGAACAATGGATTCGTTACGGTCAAAATAAATGGATTGGTTGATAGAAAATTTGTTTTTCCTCTCTTTCTTTTCTTGGCGCTCTTGGCGACGGACAGATTCTTCCGGAGGGAAACCAAAGCTGCGAAATATTCTCGTCTTGGCGGTTCATCCATCTTACAGCAATTTTCAGGTAATTAGACCACAGTCTTAGGGGCGAAGGGCTGTTCGCCCTTACCAATGGTGTGGTTCAGTTAGGTGAAAATTGCTGTAAATTAACATTCACTACCACTAATGATAAAAAAACCAGGCAATATTAATACTCTTAGCATAATCATCGCCGCAAGTACCTTAATATTATTCATATCTAGTAGTATAAAACACATATTATTTAAATCAAACGCCTTAGACTTAGGAATTTTTGACCAAGCAGTTTACTTAATTAGTCAAGGACAGAAATCAATCCCTTCTTTACTAGGATTTCACATTCTTGGCGATCATGCAGCTTGGATTTTTTATCCTTTAGCTGTACTGTACAAAATCTACCCCAGCGTATATTGGTTATTCGCAGTGCAAGCAGTTGCCTTGGCATTTGGTGCCTTACCAATATGGTATTTAGCCAAACAAGCCAGATTAAAAGAAAGCCAAGCACTTGCCATAGCAACAGCTTACTTACTGTATCCACTAGTATTTAATGTCAATATATTTGATTTTCATCCAGAAGTCATTGCTGTACCAGCACTTTTAGTAGCGGTACTGGCGGCGAGAAGCAGACAAATTTGGTGGTTTTGTTTGAGTATCCTATTTGTGTTCGGATGTAAAGCAGTCTTGGCTTTAACTGTGACTGCGATGGGAATCTGGTTGCTGGTTTTTGAGAAGCGGCGTTTATATGGTGCGATCGCAATTGCTAGCGGGATAGTGTGGTTTGCGATCGCAACTAAAGCCATCATCCCCTTTTTTGGTGGAGCTGTAGCATCTGTAGAACGTCACATTTATCGGTATAGTTATCTAGGACACTCGTTTCCCGAAATATTTAAAAATTTACTGTTCCACCCAGACATCATTTTGAAGACAGCTTTTTCATTAGCTAATCTGGAATATTTAATTTTGCTAGTTGTACCTGTTATTTGGGGGTTTTCCCTTTTAGGAATAACGCCTTTGATAAGTACTATTCCTTGCTTAGCAATTAACCTTTTAGCTGATTACCATGCACAAAAAGATTTAATACACCAGTATTCTCTACCAGTCATACCCTTTTTATTTTTGGTTGTCATTAACAGTTTAGCAGCAGATCGGGGATGGTTAAAAACCAGAAGAGCAATTATCTTCTGGTCGTTAATCGCCTTCTTAGCTTTAGCTAAGTTTAGTTATTTCGGGAAATATCTGTCCTCTCTTGATACTTGGCAAGCTACAACAGCAGCGATCGCTCAAATACATCAAGGCAGTGTTCTCACTACAGATGAAATTGCCCCTCACTTGAGCCATCGAGAACTTATTACACTAGTCAATCCTGAATCGCCAGATGTTGATTTCACTAAATATGATTATATATTACTTAACACTCGTCATACTCTTTCATCAAGACATAAACAATTAAATATTTCCTATTTGAATTTATTGAAAAACAATCCTAATTTTAAATTAGGTCTTGCTCGCACTGATGTTTACTTATTTAAACGTGCTAAGTTATCGTGAGCCATCCTGAATGAATCAAATAAAAAATATAAGTCGTCATGAGTTATTTTTCCCACTATTAATGTGGTTGTCTAGTCGAGTGTTAATCTGCATTGCTATGCTGGCAATTGCACCTGTACTTCCGTCTCCCTCTCACGTAGGAACTATCACTTACGGCTGGGATGTCTTTTTTGCTTGGGATAGTAGCTTTTATGAAAAAATTGCGACTTTTGGCTATGACGACTCACTCAACGAAAAGCCATTTTCATCAGTTGTCTTTTTTCCTTTACTTCCTTTATGTATCCGAGGCTTAATGACTTTCGGCTTGCCTTTTCAAGTCGCAGGTACCTTGATCAACAATCTCGCTTTTCTAGGAGCAGTGATCATATTATACGTTTGGATAAAAGAGCATCATGGTGTAAGTGCAGCACGGTGGACAGTAGCTGTATTTACGTGGTGTCCGCTCTCTTTATTCGGTACGGTTATTTATGCTGAAGGGCTGTATCTTTTATTTAGTACAGCCGCTTTAAAGGCTTTTGATCAACAACAGTATGTGTGGACTGCACTTTGGGGTACTCTAGCGACAGCAACACGTCCAACAGGAATTGCGCTGGAAGGTGCGTTTTTACTTGTGGCTGGAATTGAACGTAGAGGTATCAAAGCTTATATTGCTAGTTTAGCTTCTGGTAGTGGTCTGTTTTTATTCAGCCTATATTGCCAGATGAAATTTGGTGATGCTTTGGCATTCCTCCACGCCCAAAAAGCGTGGCGTCCCTCACTCGGGTTTGATTGGCTGCATTGGTGGAAGATGCTAATGCAAATTGTCGTCGGTACAACCAATTGGAAACATGGCTATATTAAAGACCCTTGGCATCCCCTGCTGTTGGCGATTATAGTTGGGAGCGGTTACTTATTATGGCGTTTCCGCAAAAAATTGAATGTTGCGAAGATAGTCTATGGCTTTACCTGCTTGGGATTATTCTCGTGGTTGTTGGCAGGCGATCCTTTGACTAACGTTGTGATGATATTTGGCGGTATATATTTATTATGGGTTTTGCGTGCTGAAATCAGCTTGATTACTTTAGTCTATGGCTTTTGCGGCATTGGTATGTTACTCGTATCTGGAAGTACGATTTCCTTAAATCGTTTGGTGTACGGCATCGTGTCTGTGTCGATCGCATTAGGTTTACTGCTTGCCCGTCATCCGCGATCAGGATATGCAGTTATAGGCTTGTTCACCATCATACTCGCAAGCTTCTCCATCAGATTTGCTCAAAACCTCTGGGTTGCTTAATCATTTATTAACCGTCCTTGCACCCTGACACCCCTCTACCCTAATCACAACAATTTTGAGAAACTACGAAATATCTACACAGTACAGACAATTAAAAACTTTGATAGATTTCAGTATTTCTACGGTAAATATGCAATTGTTATACT
>JAQYWN010000889.1 GCA_029379265.1 Rhizonema sp. NSF051 | reverse complement strand
GTATAAAAGATTTTAGATCTTGGACTAGCATTGCTAAACTACCCATTGACAGAAGTCTGTTTCGGGAGACAGCAATTATGGCAAAATACGATAAGATTTTTAACTCGAAGAAGACAGCAGAAGAATCTCTCAATCCAAAAGAAGCAGTGGCGGCGATCGCGATCGTGACTGCTGCGGCTGATTCTTCGTTAGAGGATGTGGATATAGATCTTTTAACTGATGTACTCTGGGGATTCGACATTTTTGAAGAATACTCAGATGACGATTTGTTGGAAATGCTTGACAAACTGGTTGTCATGGCTGAGGAGAAGACAGTGGGAGTGCTGTTCAATGCAGCTCGTGAAGCCCTTTCAGATGAACTCTTGCTCGATGCTTTTGCTGCTGGAGTCAGTGTACTTGTAGATGAAGAAGAACTACAAATCCCTAAAGGGAAAATGGCTTTGCTCAAAAAACTTCAGGAAGCTTTAGAAATTGATGAAGAAGAAGCGAAGGAAGTTATAGAAGAAGTCATCACTGCCTTTGAAGAAGCAGAAGAAGAATACGATGAAGATGACGGTGAAGGTGAAGGATCACTGGGGGAAGACGATAGCCTCGCAGTGTATGAATCGCCTTTGAAAAACTTTACACTTCCAACACCAGTGTATACCGAGGAGGGTGGTAGAGTTCAAAGTCAAGAAGGGTTGGTAAGTTTTTCCGATGACCTCGGTACAATGCTGAGAATCGACTATTACCGTATCCGGACGGAGCAGGAGGAGGAAATGTCTTCTGTTGGACAGGAACAATATCTTAAATCACTTTTATTAGACAAGTATGTCCCTGAAGCAATTGCGCCAGATTTACCAAAAACAGCTGTGAATTATACAGAATATTTGGCAGACGCAATGGACGGAGCTTACTTTGCCTTAGTGAATATGCCTGAAGGTTCAACGATTTCCAAGATCGCAAACAATGGCACTGCCACTAAGTTAAATGCATATCGGGGTTTGATGGCTTTTAGCGAAGGCGAATTCTTCTACATAGTCAGTAGCCAGCACAGCTTTCCTAAAGGCAAAACTCCCGGTTCAACTAAACTTGAAGCAGAGGATATTAAGCAGAAAATTCTAGAATTTGTTGAGACTATAGAGTTCACTTAAGTATTGGCAGTGCGATCGCCTTCATTAGTGGTTTCCACACTCATGGGCGATCGCTTCTCAATAAACGTAGGGTGGGCACTTGATTCAGTAGTAAAAAATCATACCAATTTCCCAAAGAATGCAACATATGCCTATATAGGGGCGAGGAAAGTTGTTTGCTCTGACGATTGATTCATGTGTTGCAAACATTTTTGAAATTGGTATGAGATGAGAATACGAGGAATGCAGTGCCCACCTCAACCAAATCTGGCACCTTTGTCTCTACTCTTGGTTTCATCTCTCATGCAACAACCACAACATAACCAACGAGAAGAAAAATTTTGGCTTGAGCATGTCTTGCTGCTTATTTACAGTACCAGTGGCTAACTAAGTGACTCCACGGTCCATGAAGGTTTTTGTAAAGGAGCCAGGTATCGAGGACTAGCTCTATGAGGACAATGAATATACATACTGCCAGGGAAACAATGACAGGTAAACTGAGGTCAGGAAACTTGCTTTGCAGATCGACAATTCCAAATAACAGTAAAAACAGTAGCGAAATTCCCAGGAGTAAAGACAATTTAGCGATCGCGAGAATGAAACGACCAATTTCCAAGATACGATTGTAGAGCGTAGAAAATCCCTCAAGAATTTCTTCAATGTTACTCAGTATCAGCAAAATTTGTTGAAGGTTCAGATGAGCAGCTAAAGAGAATTGTTGCTTCTTCTTAACACATTGATTTCTTAAATTCGCTATCAGCTTGTCTAAGGGAAGCACATGGGATGTAGACGCCCTGATAGGTAAATCCTTCAAATGTAAGGGAACCAAATAATCAATCACCTCTACCAAGAGTGGATTAAAACCACTGAGTTCTGGAGTTAGCTCCTGGGTAAAACGAATCAGTTGGTGAATCTGGGCTTGAAGTTCACTGTAGTAGTCCATCCGCCTTTGACCAATCAACTGAGTATAAAAAGTCAGTAAAACAATTAAAACCCCTAACAGAGCAGCCAGGGACTGGGATACAGTTGAAAAAAATTCAATCGCCACCTCTTGCCGCACCGTAACCCAAGGGGCATTTTCCCGTTTAGCAAACATTAGCGTCACAACAAATATAATCCCAACGAGTGCTAGCTGATGACGGGTAAAGACAGCTAGTAATGTCCGTAATACAGGAGTAGTACTGAGTTTAACCAGGATTTGGAGACCTTGCAAAGGTTCACAAACTTGAAGTCGTTGGGGTTTTCGGACTGACATGATAGTAAGATGCAGTTCCTGACAAGGTGGACTATAATCGCACGGATGTACTGCGGATCAAACTGAGTGCCAAACAAGGAGTTTGCCTTCTTGCCCATATAAGCTCCACATTTAGCCAATTATTTTGCGTTGAAATGGCGCACACCTTATCGTAAAAACTGAAGCTCCTACGTACTAGTGACAAAGGTAACAAGTCTGGTGAGACTAAAGTCAGCCTCCAGTATGACTAATGTCATGGGACATCCGCGAGTTACTATGAGGAATTTCAAAGGTGTAATACCAATTCACGCAAGTCCTGATACAAATAAAGCATCAAGAATAAAACCCCAACCTGTAATAGAAGCGACGCACGTATTATTTTAAGTAGGGGAGGCTTTTTCATCACGTACTTAGCAAGCATGTATAATTAATTAAATTACCGGATTTTTAAATGTCTACCTCCAGTATTGATAGCCGATTAATGAGCTTTGGTGAATTACTTACAGGTAACAACTCCTACACAGTACCAAGCTTCCAAAGAGATTACTCATGGACAGAAGCAGAAGTCGATCAGCTTTGGGATGATCTTCGCGAGACGCTGGATGAGAACCGTAGCGAACACTTTATTGGGGCAGTTGTTGTCAACAATTCCAAAAAGCCTGAGCTGATGTTGATAGATGGACAACAGCGGGTGACAACGATGTCAATATTGATGTGTGTACTCAGGGATCTAGCTAAGGAAAAAGGAGATGAACAATTAGCTCAGACGATTTCACAGAAGTATTTAGGCTCATTAAATCTGCGGACTCGTAAGACAGAATCAAAGCTAGTTCTCAACGAAAGAAATAATCAGTTTTATCAAGAAAATATTGTTGAATCCCACAAAATAACTGTCTTACGCGATCTTTCTAAAAAGAAGAACATTGATAAGTAAGTCGAGGGGAAATTTTACAAGTATGTGACAAATAATTAAGCGGAAGA
>JAQYWN010000091.1 GCA_029379265.1 Rhizonema sp. NSF051 | reverse complement strand
TCCCCTGCCTCCCCTGCCTGCCTCAACAGATAAATTCCTTAACTGAACCGTATTGGGTTATGGACGATATCACTATCTTGACCGCTTGCGTTTTCTATATATTGCTCGTGGCTCTTTATCAGAAACCAAAAGTGCCTTCATCATTGCTGAAAGCGTTGGGTATTGTACGGAAGAACAATTAAACTGGGTTAGTCAGATAAAAGCGCAAATTGAAAAGGGTCTCAACGGTTACTGTCGTTTTATTCGTTCTCAACAACAAGGTGATAAGGAATACGGAAACCAATATATTCGGGACAAAGGGACTGAGGACTAAGTACTCTTGGCTCTCATTACCAACCCTTAAAGTTCAGCTATGGATTCCCAATCCCCAATCCCTAATCCCTAATCCTCAATCCTCACCCAATCCCCAGATGATGTCAGATCCAATTCTTTCCACCTTATCAAAACTAGTATCTCTATATGATGGGGTTACCGAACCAGAAGGCGATCACCAAATAATGGTGCTATTGAATGCCAACATTGCCAAACAGTTGCAACTACCTGAAGAGGTAACATTAGCGACGATAGCTGATGTGACGAATAGTGTTTTTGTCACCTATCACTCGGAATTATTGAGTCGGTTCTCAAGCCTACTGGGTAATCGTGGTTCAGTAAGTGCGATCGCGATCAACTATGATGGCTACTTAAAGACCAGTGGATTTGACAAGCAAATCCTGCAAACACTAAAGCCCCAAAACGGTTTAATTCATTTCCTAGATGCTTCACAACAAACAACACGTTACCTGTGGTGTCATGTAGCGTATACCGCCGAAGCTGATGAAAAGAGAGTTGGCATGGTTTCATTCATCATTAATGAACTGACTCAAGTGACTCCTATTGATATAGGCAATGCCCTTTTTTGGGACTCAGATCGAATACCTGTAGAGAATCCAGAAGCGTTTTCCTCTCAGTCTCTTGAAGAGATTGAGAGCTTAATTGAGCACACTTCTGCTCAACTAGTGGAATCTGACCTCTTAAATTGGCTTGCAAAACTGGCTCGGGCAAAGGTCAGAGATGAAGAGCGACTGAAAACATATTACAACACTATCAGTCAGGAAATTCACTTCCGGATTCAATCCCGCCACCTAGAATCAGAGAACCTTCAAAGAGAACTAGCTCGTCATGACGCCACTCAAACTGAGCTTGAACGAAAATTAGCTGACTTGCAACAGCGCTACTCTCTTGTCGTCGATGCCTCTTTATATAGTGTGATGGTGATTCACCTGCCCACGGTTCACATCAAGTGTGAATTAGTTCGTAAAAAAAACAAACGTACTATCACTGCTGTTTGGAATCCCTTCACTAAAGTCATTGAGCCGTTACGCTGTGAAGTTAGCGGTGTGCCTGTTTACGAGTTTTACTTGAGTGATACTGATGCTAAAATTATTGCTCCTAGTGCTTTGAACCAGAAAGGCGTGAAATCAACAATGTAAAAACCCATGACTTGTATATGGAGTGTGTCAAGGGCATTGAGCCAAAAACCACGCAATTCGCGTATCATGAGGGTGAAAATTGCCCAAATTTGGAAATTTGCGGATATATATCAACTATAGCGAAATAACTTGTCGCATTTCGCCGATTATTTTATCATTAAGCAAGAGGTCAGGATTTTCAAGATATTAGCACGGTCGGCAAAGGATCTCATCACACAAAAAAAGACCAGAAAATTTTAATTTAAACGTAGCGCCTAACTTGCATAATACTCTTGTAGGGTGTAAAATTAGTATATAGTCGTGTAAAACGATGGTTGACACCTGATACAGGTGATCGCCTTGTGGTTTTTTTGCCAGCTGATGGGGTTGGGATGAACCCGGACAAAAACGGACAACCTTCTACAAAATCCTCACGCTCATTCGACGATATTGGAGCGTTTTGAGGCGGTTTCTTACGTTGCTCTCAACAACAAAACAGATCAACCACCTCAAAATGCGGTGTGTTGTCCGTTTTTGTAGAAAAAATGTAGCGTCACAGAATTCCGAACGCCTTTTTGCGTTTTGGATTGGATCGTGCGGAACATTTTTATAATGTGCGATCGCTTGAGTTTGGGTTTGTAGAGGGATTCCGTTTTTAGTACTTACAGAATCACCATGCTCCATTTTATACAGTACTGAAAAACCCACCTCCAAATAGCTGAAACGAGCTTGAACTTCAAAGTCGTTCGTTACTAACAGAAAAATTTCGGCTAACAAATAACCTAGAAACAGGTCTAGAAAAAGGTTTATGGCTTCAACACATTCCCAAAAAGTGCTAAAAATGCTTAGTGACAAGCTCCTCGAAACTTATGAAAAATACTACGGGAACTTGAAGATTGGTGACATGTCCCCTGAAGAATTCATCAAAACTCATGGACGGATCGAGGACAGGGTTAACGGCAATTTAAAATTAGGGAATATAGCCCCTGAAGAATCTACTTCTACATTCTCTACAAACTCAGCCAACGTTACCCGTAATTCTGAATCATCTAATGACTCCCAAAATGTAGCCTGAGAAGCAACGGCTATTTGTCTCTTAGCATTTTCAAAAGTATCCTTATCAACAATTTTTACGGGGTTTGATAGGGCATTAATTGTCATCTCAATTTTGGTAATTGCCTGAATAATATCGGGATTGGAGCTACGTAGCCCTCTTAAAACAGTCAATTCATTGGTTAAGGCTTCGATTTTATCTGTATTAACAATTTCTTTAGTTCCTGACTGACTTTCTAGATGCTCAATTAATGTTGGTGCATTTTCACACAAGGCTTTAATCGTCTCAGCTATGATTACCCGTAGTCTGGAGCATTTTGAATTTTCGCAATGGTATTTGCCAGGTTTAGCGTAATTTACACATCGCATATATTCTGTTTTTTTCTTGTGCCGGGAAAAGTTACGGTATTGCGGTCCTCCACAATGAGCGCATCTGATTAAGCCAGCTAAAGGATAGTCACCACGAGAGGATGTTACAGAGCTTCGATATCTCCTGTTGGCTAATAACTTAGCCTGGATTGCTTCTGCTGTTGCTACGGTAATTAACGCTTCGTGTGTATTTAAATTTATTACAGGTTCTCGCTTTACACCTTTTTTCTTTTTGATGAAGTAAGCTGTGTGTCCTTGCAGTGCTAAGTTTTTGACCCAATCTCTTAAACCTGCAACAGTAAAGACCAATCCATATTCATTGTAAATATGGTTGCAAACATCCTTGAGCGATCGCATCTCCAATGTTAAATCAATAACAATTCTTGCTAACTCGAAATGAGTTTTACCGGACTTTTCATGAATATTGTGATTAGGAATTAAGCGATGCTTGTCGTCCTTTGCATATCCAAATGGAGGAACACAGAACTTTAGTTGTTGTCGAAAATATTCGTTTCCATGTTTGATTCGTTGAGATAAAAGCCTTGATTCAAACTCAGCTAACCCCGACATTTGGTTAATACTGAACCAACCAAAAGGACTATTAGGATCAACTGGTGCGTCCAGCACTCGTAGGTTCACATTATGTTTAACAAAAGTATCGATCGCCTTGTGAATAGTAATAACGCTTCTACCCAGGCGATCAATGCGAGTTATGATTATTTCGTTAACCTGATTTTGTTCAACCAGCTTAAGCAACTGGTTAAATTGTTTTCTTGCGTCACTCCGCCCAGATTCAATGTCTATCAATACCTCTGCCGCACCCGCCGCTTTTAATCTAGCTACTTGCTGATTTAGTGCGTCAAACTCTTCAGCCTGCTCTTGTGTACTCACACGGGCGTAACCGTAAACTCTCATAGGGGAACTGTTCGCGTCAGTTCCAAAATGATATCATAAAAAGGTGTGATAATGAGCGCTTCGGTTCTTCAGTCCCAACAACGTAATCTAGTAAAGCTTCCCCACCAAGACGATTACCGAGGTTTTTGCTACCAATAAATCCTGGTGCATTTACGGGGATGATAGGAGTTCGTGTTTTCTTCGCAGCAGCTTTACAGACGGCATCGAGATCGTCACCGATGAGAGCAGTCACACAGGTGGAGTAGACAAAGACTGCAGTGGGTTTGTAGCGTTTTTCCAAGTCCAGAATGGCTTTGTACAGCTTTTTCTCACCACCAAAAATAACATCATTCTCACTCAAATCGGTCGTAAAGCCAGTTTTGTAAAGCATTGGACCAGAGGAGAGACTGCCACGACTTCCCCAGGAATTACCAGAGCAGGCGATCGGTCCGTGGACTAAATGAGCTGCATCGGTAATTGGCACTAGGGCAATCATTGCACCATCAAAGGCACAGCCTCCTTGAGCGGCTCCAGGCTGGGGTTGTTGTGCGCAAGATTTGTTCTTCTTTTCCCCATGCTTAGCTTGATTATGTTCGCATCCAGGCTCAGTGAGTAGCTCGTTGATTTTGCCTTGGCTGATATTCATCTCTCTATAGTTGGTAATTAGTAATTGGTAGTTGGTAACTGGTAATTGGTGATGAGAACGATTAGCTATTACCCTTTACCCATTCTCTCCACCAGCATTAGCAAATATATTTCGTCACATCCGCTCCACAATCATCGGCAAGGTGGGATAAAGCCCGAAAACGCAATCCAACAAAATTGTCGTATAAGGGATTGAGTTTGCAAAGTGGTGGAATGTGGAAGGTGCGCCCAAGTAATTTTAGAGTTCTCTCAAAAGGGCAGCAACAAGGAATTGTTTGGCAAATTAAATGGGCAAGACGTTCATTTTTTATGGGGAATTCATCTACCCAACGACGCAAAGGATGGAGAATATCAAATTTTCTCGATTTTGGAGCGCAGGGTGGATGGTGATGATGATGAGAGTGAGTTACTGATTCCATAATATCCTCCTCAAGAAAAAGGAAAAAGTAAAAAGTTAAAATAAATTTCTGGTGAATTTTTACTTTTAACTTTTTACTTTGTTGACACGCTATAAAGTTGAGAAAGTTATGAGTGATGAGCAATCAAAAATCTATCGTGACTGCTGTACAGGCAGGTTTTAGCAGATAACGGTCAAATGTGCCTTACTCCTGATCCTCTATCGAATCAAGTCAAAGGAAATATCGGTCTTAGAAGGAATGTTGGTGTTGCGATCGATTTCCTCGAAGATCGTATTTACGATCCAGTTGAGCAAGTTGATCACGCCTTCATATCCGATAGTGGCGTAACGGTGCATGTGGTGACGATCCATGATTGGATAGCCAATTCTCACGAGGGGAACTTTACAATCACGCGACAGGTACTTACCGTAGGTGTTACCAATCAGCAAGTCTACAGGTTCGGTGAACATAAGTGATCGCATGTGCCACAAGTCTTTTCCTGGCCAGAGGGTGGCACTCTTACCATTGGGGCTAGAATCTAGCAACTCTTTGAATTCCTTCTCAAACACATCGTTGGAGTTATGGACAAGAATATGCACAGGTTCAGCACCCATTTCCAGCATAAAGCTCACCATACAGTACACGAGATCTGGCTCGCCGTAGATAGCGAAGCGCTTGCCGTGAAGCCATGCATGGGAGTCAGTCATCGCATCCACAGCACGACCACGTTCAATTTCCAGTTGTTCGGGAATGGGTTTGCCAGTTAGTTCACTGAGTTTCATCAAGAACTCATCAGTACCCTTAATACCCCAAGGACGAGCAACTGCGGTTGGTTGCTTCCACTCTTTTTCAATGTACTCGCGAGTCTTGGGGGTAGAGTGTGCCTGTAGAGCAACAGTAACTTTGGCATTAATTGAATCTGCTGCTTCTTCTAGCGGAGTTCCACCTGGGTACATATTAAATTCACCTGTGTTGGGTGAATCTAAATAGTCGCTGTTGTCTGCCAGAACTGTGTAATCGATGCCCATCAAATTACACATCCGCTTCAGTTCCCGGTTATTACCAACATAGGTATCAAAGCCAGGAATAAAGTTGATTTTGCCATTGCTGGTTTCCTTCTTCTTACCTGCAGTCAGGTTCAAAAGAATACCCTTCATCATATTGTCGTAACCCGTGATGTGGGAACCAACAAAGCTGGGGGTGTGAGCAAAAGGTACGGGGAAGTTTTGTGGAATCGAACCTGCATCCTTAGCATTACCGATAAACGATCCCAAGTCATCACCAATCACCTCTGCCATACAGGTGGTGCAGACAGCAATCATTTTCGGCTTGTAGAGTTTGTAAGAATTCGCCAAGCCATCAATCATGTTTTGCAGTCCACCAAATACTGCTGCGTCTTCTGTCATCGAAGAAGACACCCCAGAGAAAGGTTCTTTGTAGTGACGGGTGAGGTGGGTACGGAAATAAGCAACGCAACCTTGAGAACCTTGAACAAAAGGTAGAGTGCCTGCAAAGCCCACAGCCGCGAAAATTGCACCCAAGGGTTGGCAACCTTTGGCGGGGTTGACAGTCAACGCTTCACGAGCGAAGTTCTTTTCACGATACTCCCAACCCTTCGTCCATTCTGCAACCCTTTGTACTTCTTCTGGGCTGTGTCCGTTTTCAAATTCTTTCTTATTTTGAAATAACTGCTGGTATTCCGGCTGGTGGAATAGCTCAACGTGATCTTGAATTTTATCTGGATTTTGTGGCATGTCCGTCTCTCTAAGGGTGTTCGTGGTTAATTGTGGTGTGTAGGGGCGGGTTTAATTCAGATAAGTTGTGAGTTAACTCAGATCTTGTTAAACCCGCCCGTACAGTTGGCGCGACGGGTTTAATTCAGATAAGTTGTGAGTTAACTCAGATCTTGTTAAACCCGCCCGTACAGTTGGCGCGACGGGTTTAATTCAGATAAGTTGTGAGTTAACTCAGATCTTGTTAAACCCGCCCGTACAGGAGACAAGGGAGTAGGGAGTAGGCAATTATGCCCTCCTCCTTCTTCGCTCCCTACTTTTTCCTCTTCTATGCGGCTACTGTCGCTTCAGTTTTAGCTTGAGTCTTAGCTTCAACTTTCTTCTTACTCCAAGGAGCACCAATCAATCCCCAGGTAGGACTGTTGAGAGCTAGATCCATATCTCTAGCAAAGATGGCGAAGCCGTCATAACCGTGATAAGGACCGGAGTAATCCCAAGAGTGCATTTGACGGAAAGGAAGACCCATCTTTTGGAAGACGTACTTCTCTTTCACACCAGAGGCGATTAAGTCGGGTTTGATTGCCTTGACGATTTCCTCGAATTCGTAGGCGGTAACGTCATCGTAAATGATCGTGCCGTTTTCAATGTATTCGGTGGTACGTTTGTAGTCGTCGTTATGAGCAAACTCATAACCAGTACCGACCATCTTCATACCCAAATCTAGAAACGCGGGGACGACGTGGCGAGGACGCAAACCACCAACCATCATGGCGACAGTCTTGCCTTCCAGACGTGGACGATATCTCTCAAGAATCACGTCCATTGTTGGCTGGTACTTGGCGATGACCTTCTCAGCATTTGCTTGGATCTTCTCATCAAATTTGGAAGCGATTTCCCGTAAGGATTCAGCAATCTTGGTAGGACCAAAGAAGTTGTATTCCAACCAGGGTATACCGTAAGCTTCTTCCATGTGACGGCTGATGTAGTTCATCGACCGGTAGCAGTGAATCAGGTTCATCTTCACATTTGGTGTCATCAACATCTCGTTGATGGTGCCATCACCTGACCACTGGGCAACAACGCGCAAGCCGAGTTCTTCTAAGAGGATGCGGCTTGCCCAAGCATCACCACCGATGTTATAGTCACCGATGATTGCTATGTCGTAGGGAGTAGACTCGAAGTTCAATGTCCCGTCTTTCTTCGCCTGATCAGCTCTTGTGAATACCCAGTCACGAACCATGTCGTTAGCAATGTGGTGACCTAAGGATTGGGAAACACCCCGGAAACCTTCGCAACGCACGGGAACAACCGGCTTATCAATCTCTTTTGATGCTTTTCTAGCGACAGCTTCGATGTCATCCCCAATTAGACCGATGGGACATTCAGATTGAATTGAAACACCACGGTTTAGAGGGAAGAGTTCATCGAGTTCTGCGATCAGCTTTATGAGCTTTTTGTCACCACCGAACACAATATCCCGTTCTTGGAAGTCGGAAGTGAAGTTCATTGTACCAAAGGTGTCAATACCTGTGGTGCCAATGTAGTAGTTACGACGACCAGACCAGGACCAGTAACCGCAACCTACGGGACCGTGGCTGATGTGGATCATGTCTTTGATTGGACCCCAAACCACACCTTTCGATCCAGCGTAAGAACAACCACGAGCCGTCATCACACCAGGAAGTGATTTGACGTTGGACTTAACGCCGCAGTCGGACTTGCCTTCTTCATATACGTTCAGGTGCTTTTCCCGCTTTTTCTTAGCTTTATCGGGGTAAGCGTCGAGAACTTCTTTAATTACTTCTTTTCTTTCTTCAACGGATTTTGCTTGGTCAGCATAATCTAAGTCTAAAGTTTCTTTGTCTGGAGGTGTCATATTCTGTCTCTGTAGTTCTTTAGGATCTGGGAATAGGGGACTCGTCGTCCCCTCAGTGGTTGGGGGAGATGAAAGGTAAAAGGTCAAAGGTAAGATATGGTGTTCTTTCCTTTTTCCTTTTAGTGGGGAGTTATTTTACTGCGACTTGAGCTGCATTGTCTGCGGCAATCAATTTTGCTGCTTCTTCATCGCTTTCGAGAATACCGAATTCAATCAACAATTCTTCTAGTTCGTCCATTTCAATAGGTGTAGGAATGGTGAGCTTATCGTTGTTGATGATCTTCTTAGCAAGCGTACGGTATTCATTACCTTGAGTGCTATCAGGTGCGTACTCGTTGACGGTCATCCGGCGCAATTCTGCGTGCTGTACGATGTTGTCGCGAGGTACGAAGTGAATCATCTGGGTGTTCAAGCGCTCTGCCAAGGTTTCGATCAGTTCGATTTCCCGGTCAACTTTACGGCTGTTACAAATCAAACCACCCAAGCGCACGCCACCACTATGAGCGTACTTCAGAATACCACGAGCGATGTTGTTAGCAGCGTACATCGCCATCATTTCACCAGAAGTTACGATGTAGATTTCTTGTGCTTTACCTTCACGAATAGGCATAGCAAAACCACCGCACACAACGTCACCTAATACGTCGTAGGATACGAAATCTACATCTTGGTAAGCACCGTTTTCTTCCAAGAAGTTAATTGCAGTAATAATACCCCGACCGGCGCAACCAACACCAGGTTCTGGACCACCAGATTCCACGCAACGGACATTACGGAAACCTGTGAGCATGACTTCATGCAGTTCTAAGTCTTCTACAGCACCACGTTCAGCAGCCAAGTGGAGAACGGTTGTTTGAGCTTTACTGTGTAGCATCAAACGGGTAGAGTCTGCTTTGGGGTCACAACCCACAATCAGAATGCGCTGACCCATTTCTGCCATAGCGGCAAGGGTGTTTTGGGAGGTGGTGGATTTACCAATACCGCCTTTACCGTAGAAAGCTATCTGTCTAATTTTTTCGTCGGACATGATTTTTGATCTCCTGCAATTGGTTGGTTGGTGGGTCTGTTATGAGGTGTCACACCTGTTGGGTTACAGTGGTGACCGTTTATAGAACCTCGCCAGGGGGCGATCGCTCTACAACAGAAACTTTTAGTAATAACATTTAGTTCAGAGGTAATTTTCTCTTGATAAGTACTTTACAAGTACACAATAATGTGCTGTCTTCCTGAAACACCAAATAGGACTCAAGTGCTATTCGTCTTCAATCAATGCCTAAGTCTTTCATCTGTTCAAAATCGCGTCTTTCAAAGATGCAACGCGAGTAAGAACAGCGTTTGTGTCCTCTGTTGACAACCCACGTACAGCCACTGCCTCATTGAGGTGCTTCACTATAGCATCGAAGTGTGGTTGCTGTAGATTCATGCCAGTGTGTGTTGTCTCCATTGTACGACCATTGTATTGGTCTGGGCCATCAAAAATCTTATAAAAGAAAGTGGCTTGTTGATGACGTTGCTTGTCCATGTTTGTATGAGCAAAAAATGGATTGAGAGTGCTGTCAGCCATGATGCGTTTGTAAAACTCATCCACTATTTGGTCAATACCCTGCTGTCCACCAAGTTTGTTGAATAATGTATCCATATCCTTTACCTTTGAAGCGAGTTTTTGTTTTGTTAATTGTTAATTGTGGTAGTGCTACTCACTATTCACGATTAACCATTAGCAATTGACGTCTATGGATTGAATCCTACTTGGTGTTTCAGGAAGACTGCATATTACGGGGAGTGGGAATTGGTGTCCCATAACCTATTACCCATTCCCCAATATTACCAAACTCCTCATTTTGAAAGAGTAACTAATGATTCAACTGGTTCAACCACAATATCTTGGCTGATGCGATCGCGCAACCGAGCTTCGATAGCAATTTTGAGGGTTGCCATACTGCTAGAACAGGAACCGCAAGCACCTTGAAGCATAACCTTGACGCGATCGCCATCAACATCGTACAGTTCAACGTCTCCGCCATCAGCCATAAGAACGGGTCTGACTTCTTCATCCAAAACTTTTTGAATCAGAGCAATTTTCTGCACCGGAGTCAGCGGTTTAGATGGCTTTTCAGTCGTCGTTTTGTTTGAAGAAGCACTCACGGGGACAGCAGATTTTTGCACGGATGTAATGATGTCATCAATATTTGCTAAACAAGAGCCGCATCCGCCACCAGCTTTCACATAGTTTGTGACTTCTTCAGCAGTCGTCAGGTTGTTTTCTGCAATAACACGCCGAATCTTATTCTCGGTGATACTAAAGCAGGTACAAACTAGCGCTCCTTCATCATCCTCTTCATGAACTTCTCTGACAATGCCTCGGTAATTGAAGATTGCTGCCTCTAGCGCTTCTTGCCCCATAACTGAGCAGTGCATCTTCGCTTCGGGCAATCCACCAAGGTAATTAGCAATGTCTTTGTTGCTCACCTGGAGGGCTTCGTCTAAAGTGAGGTTCTTTATTAATTCTACCAGAGCTTCTGAAGAAGCGATCGCACTTGTGCAACCAAAAGTTTGAAAACGGGCATCGAGAATTTTGTCACTCTCAATTTCTACTTTCAGATGCAGTCTCAGAGCATCTCCGCAAGCTATGCTACCGACCTCTCCAGTAGCAATCTTAATTCCTGCTTCACCAGTCTCTTCTAATTGTCCTTGATTTTTAGGATTATAGAAGAATTCCAATACTTTATCTGTATATTCCCACATAAATAATCTTGAATCTTGAATTTTGGATTTTGGATGCGCGGATTGTTAGCTAATAGCTAATTGCTACTAGCCATTGATTATTAGCGATGGGCTAGTGCTTGTTGTTGCAGCCAATCGGCTTGATCATTTTTGAAGGGTGAGAGGGCACGAAGACGTTCCACGATACCGGGCATGACTTCTAAAACTCTATCAATCTCGGCCTCTGTAGTGAAACGGGAAAGGCTGAAGCGGATAGAACCGTGTAAAATTGTGTAGGGTAAGCCCATTGACCGCAACACATGAGAAGGTTCTAAAGATCCAGAAGTACAAGCAGAACCAGAAGAAGCACAAATACCGTGTTGGTTTAAGGAAAGTAGAATTGCTTCACCTTCAATATACTTGAAACCAATGTTAGCAGTGTTAGGCAGTCTTTGAGTGGGATGCCCGTTGATTTCGCACTCAGGAATTGTAGCCATTAGGGTTTGTTCTAGGCGATCGCGCATTTGCTTTTCTCTAGCAGTCGCCTCTTGGATGTGCAGTCGTTCTAGTTCAGCAGCTTTGCCGAGAGCAATGATTCCAGAAACATTCTCTGTTCCCCCACGCCTTCCGCGTTGTTGGCTACCGCCAACGATCAGAGGACGGAATCTGACTGCACGCCGTAGATACAAAGCTCCAATCCCTTTAGGTGCATGAATCTTGTGCCCGGAAAGGGTCAACATATCAATGGTGCTCGTCTTCATATTCAGAGGGATTTTCCCGACTGCTTGCACCGCATCGACATGGAACAGAGCGCCACACTCTTTAGATCTTAACCCAATTTGCTCAATTGGGAAAACTACACCGGTTTCATTATTGGCATACATAATCGTCACCAAAGCGGTGTTACCTGTGAGCGAAGCTTCCAGTTCATCTAGATCCAACTGTCCCTGACGGTTCACTGAAAGATAGGTAACGCTATAACCCTGCGATTCCAACTGCTTGCAGACACTTAAGACTGCTGGGTGTTCCACTTGCGTGGTAACAATGTGTCGCTTGTCTGGCTGCGCCAATAGTGCGGAACGAATAGCGGCGTTATCTCCTTCAGTGCCACCACTGGTGAAGATAATTTCTGATTCTTCAGATTCGAGTAAAGCTGCAACTTTTTCCCGTGCTTGCTTAACGGCTTTACCAACTTGCCCACCAAAGGTATGCATACTCGAGGGGTTGCCGTAATAATCTGTCAAGTAGGGCAGCATCGCCTCTACAACTTCTGGGTCTACCTTAGTAGTGGCATTACTATCGAGATAAATGCAGTTCTTTAGCATTGCTTCCAAATTTAATGTAACATATGTGGCGACTAGCGATTAGTCGTTAACTTTTGACTCTTAACAACTAATAATTAACTTTATGCTTTTGTAACTGTTCGGAGTATTTCTGCGAGTAAGTGTGAAACCAACGATCCCAGTAATCTTCTTTTTTTGTTAACTTTGCTATTTGTTTATTGTAATTAGCAAACCAGCCTTCCCAGTAATCGCCATTTTCTTTTACACAACCGTCGCAGGTGGGACAACCAGCCTTACATTGAGCTACGGTATAAATACCACCAACACAGTTTGTACAAAGGTTTGGGTCAATCCAGCGAACACCATCAACTATTTTGAATGCACCTGTGGGACATGCAGATAGACACAGATCGCAGGAAATGCACTGACTGGTAATTTTGTATGCCATGATTGTTCTCTTTAGGTAATGGTTCTCGGTTAAGAGGAGTGGAGTTAGTGGTTAATAGAACAGTTAATTAACAACTAACAACCAACAACTAACAATCCTTACTCCATTGTTCGTAAAACTCTAAAGCCACCTTCTCAATTGCATCGTAAGCTTCAACAGTCTGTATTCCCTTTTCTTGCAATTTTTCTTTGGGAGAATCTCCCATCTTGGCAACCAAAACTGCTTTACAATCAGCGATCGCGCTGATGATGTTGTCTAGAGTGGCTTTCTCGCCATATCCGCCTTGGCAGTAGTGGTCAATCTTGCGATGACCAACAAACTTAGCGTCATTGCCATCCACTTCATAGATTTGGAATTCTTTGGCATGACCGAAGTGCTGGTTGACCAATCCGCTTCCCTTGGTTGCGACTGCAACTAGGATTTTCTCAGTTTTGACAGATTTCTTGGCAGCTTGTGCCTTTTCTTTAGCTGTTTTTAATTCTTCTTGAAACTTCTCAATGCCTGCGTGAACTTCTTGACGTTGTTCAAAGTTATATTCTGGAGTCATTTCCATGAATTTATCTTTGCTGAATTCCTGGCTACGGTCTTCACCCAGTAACCCCACTGCGTCAGCACGACATTGACGGCAGTGACGCATCATTTTCATATTACCAGCGCAGTTGTCTTGCACTTCCTTGACTTCTTTTGGTGTAGGACCGCGCTGACCTGTCAAACCAAAGTGGGTGCCGTGTTCTGGTGCAGAAATCAGCGGCATAATATTGTGCAGGAATGCACCTTTTTCACGAATAACTTTATTAACCTCTGCCAGATGCTGATCATTCACGCCTGGAATCAACACTGAGTTGACTTTGCACAAGATATCAGCTTCTTTCAGGGCTTGCAATCCTTCCATCTGCTTTTCATGGAGAATTTTAACCCCTTCGATGCCTCTATAACGCTTGCGGTTGTAGTGAACCCAAGGATAGATCATGGCTCCGATTTCCGGGTCCACCATGTTAATCGTCATGGTGACGTGATCAATATTGAGTTGCTTGATGCGATCAATATATTCGGTAAGCATCAAACCGTTGGTTGACAAACAAAGTTTGATATCTGGTGCTTTATCTGCTACTAACTCAAAAGTGCGGAAAGTTTTGTCTGGATTTGCCAGTGGATCTCCAGGACCTGCAATTCCCAAGACTGTCATTTGCGGAATCTTACCTGCAATCACCAAAGCTTTGTGCGCTGCCTCTTCTGGCGTCAGCAACTCGCTGACAACTCCCGGACGACTTTCGTTAGCGCAGTCGTATTTACGATTGCAGTAGTTGCATTGAATGTTACAGGCAGGAGCAACTGCAACGTGCATCCGGGCGTAATGGTGATGGGCGTCTTCACTATAGCAAGGATGTTGGGCAATGCGTTCCTTGAGTTTTTCGTCCATTTCTACGGAGGTGCTAGGGCATTCGCAACCACCAGTCGCTTTAGCTGTGGTTGGTTCCGTAACCGGAGAAGTAATGAGTCCTGTAGACGGTGATGTCATTGAATTTCGCTTCGGTCGATGGACTGGCTGCCACAGTGGGGAAGATGTGATTGCTCCTCTTTTTACCCAAGAAATTGAAGCCGCGTCTTGTACTCACATTACCTGCCAACTTTACCTCTAAGCTGTAATTTTGAACAGGCAGTCACCCAATTTATCAAGGGCGTTTGAGTGTTTCAACGCTCTTAACAAGCGAGTTAGTGCGTACAGCCACGACTTCTGTTTACAGGGGCATGGTGCTATCTCATCCCTCCACTCACTGCAAAGCGCTTTTTTCACGAGCGCCTCAAGTGCTTGGCGATATAAGTTTTATAACAGTCGGTCCAAAATGCGCTGCTAGAGTCTGACCAGAATAGAATTTATTAGATTTATTAAGTTTGTACTCACAATCTCAATCCCTCATTCGTTAGGGATTCAAAGATTTGAAAAAGTTTTTTCCAGGTAGGGGCACTAGTATTTTTAGACCGGGGTACAAGTATTTATGAATGAGGGGACAAGTATTTGTGTACTCAAATTAAACCCCATAAATATAATAAATACAAGGGTTTGACGGAAATTTCAGCTTTTCTTTATCAATCACATTCTGTACTCAACAGCCATCGCTAAGCTGGTTGAAACCTGTTGTAAAAGGGATTTAGGAGGTGGAAATCTGGAGTAGAGTTAAGAACAGTACTCCAGAAAAGTGCGAAATTCAATTCTGTATACAGAATATCATTTTTTTTGAGATAAAAATGCAA
>JAQYWN010000888.1 GCA_029379265.1 Rhizonema sp. NSF051 | reverse complement strand
TCTCCATCCATAAATGGAGGGGCTTGAAACCTTTGCACGCAGGGGAAGGAAAGAATTTTTTCCCCCAGCAAGACTGCTAAGAGCTCCCCTGCCTCTTGGTCACGCTCAAACGACTAACAAGAAAGCATTTTTAGGGGGTTATTGACGCACTCGCTCGCGCATAAGCGAGGATTCTGTCCAGCAGACTTTGTGACATTCGCAACAACACAACAGATCAACCCCCTAAAAATGTGACGTCTGCCGGGGGATCTTCCCAAGAGCGAGCTTCACGAAGACGGTTGTCCGTTTTTGTCTCTTGAAAAATGTAGCGGCATCGGCTCAAAAAGTAAATTGTGTTAGAGTTCTATTATAAGTAAAAGTATGAAACAACTGAATCTTGACAATTTAGGTAAATTAAGCGTAGAGGTTCGCCCCTGCTCTCGGCAAGGAGCGTTCGGTGCTTGATGAGGCCTGAAGAATTTTTAATTTCGCTTGGCGTTACTAGTTGTTTATCTTTGTATGCAATTTCAACCAGCAATAGTGCATAAATGTTAGGATTGCCACAGAGCGAGAATAGCGAAGAAAGAAGGGAAAAAAATTGAATGGGAGAATTTGAGAAGTCAATATCCTTCGATGGAAGGGATATTCGACTGAAAGTTGGCAAACTAGCTCCCCAGGCTGGTGGGTCGGTGTTGATAGAATCTGGGGACACAGCAGTTTTGGTAACGGCTACGAGATCAACAGCTAGAGAAGGCATTGATTTTCTTCCCTTGACAGTAGATTACGAAGAAAGACTGTATGCTGCGGGTAGAATTCCTGGAGGAATGTTACGACGGGAAGGCAGGCCGCCAGAGAGAGTGACTCTCACCAGTCGTCTGATAGACCGTCCGCTACGTCCTCTATTTCCATTATGGTTGCGTGATGACTTGCAAATTATAGCATTAACGCTCTCGATGGATGAACTAGTCCCGCCTGATGTACTGGCAGTTACTGGCGCGTCGATCGCCACCCTCATGGCTGGAATCCCCTTTAACGGACCTATGGCTGCAGTGCGGGTAGGCTTAGTGGGAGATGATTTTATTATTAATCCCACCTATGCAGAAATTCAAGCCGGAGACTTGGATCTCATAGTGGCAGGTTCACCAGAAGGTGTGATCATGGTGGAGGCAGGAGCCAGTCAGTTGCCAGAAAGAGATATTATCGAGGCAATTGATTTTGGCTACGAAGCAGTGCAAGATTTAATCAAGGCACAGCAAGATTTAATTAAGGAACTCGGGTTACAAGTGGTCTATGAAGCACCACCAGAACAAGATCTGACTTTGGAAAACTACATACGCGATCGCGCAAACAACGATGTGAGGAAAATCCTCTCACAGTTCGAGTTAGATAAACCAAGTCGAGATGCCGCTTTGGATGTAGTTAAAAATACAATTAAAGCCGCAATTACCGAACTACCGGAAGAAGATCCGATCCGTGTTGCTGCAGCACAAAATAGCAAGGCAGTTGACAATACCTTCAAAGAAATCACTAAAAAGTTCATGCGCCGTCAAATCATCGAAGATAATATTCGAGTTGATGGTCGCAAGCTGAATGAAGTACGTCCGGTTTCTTGTTCTGTTGACATCTTACCCAAGCGAGTTCATGGGAGTGGTTTGTTCAACCGGGGACTTACCCAAGTGTTATCTACTTGTACTCTGGGAACACCGGGGGATGTACAATTCTTAAACGATGACTTGCAAGCAGATCAACAAAAACGTTACATACATCATTACAACTTCCCACCTTTCTCTGTTGGGGAAACGAAACCGATGCGTGCGCCAGGGCGTAGAGAAATCGGTCATGGTGCGCTTGCGGAACGAGCGTTGTTGCCTGTAATGCCATCGAAAGAGCAATTTCCCTACGTGATTCGGGTGGTATCAGAAATCCTTTCTTCCAACGGTTCCACATCAATGGGTTCAGTGTGCGGTTCCACATTGTCATTGATGGATGCAGGGGTACCAATTTCCAAACCTGTTAGCGGTGCAGCTATGGGTTTGATTAAGGAAGGTAACGAAGTGAGAGTCCTGACTGACATTCAGGGGATTGAAGACTTCTTGGGAGACATGGACTTTAAAGTTGCTGGGACGGACACTGGGATTACCGCCTTGCAAATGGATATGAAAATTTCTGGTTTGTCCATGGACGTGATCGCCCAAGCCATTCACCAAGCCAAAGAAGCGCGGTTGCATATTTTGGAGAAAATGCTCCTGACTATTGATAAACCACGCGACGAGATGTCACCCTATGCTCCACGTTTGTTAACCATCAAGATTGATTCAGACATGATTGGTCTGGTTATTGGTCCGGGAGGCAAGACGATTAAGGGAATTACAGAGGAGACTGGTGCAAAAATTGACATCCAAGATGATGGCACGGTGACAATTTCTGCTGTGGATGAAAACAAGGCAAAAAAAGCCCGTAACATCATTCAAGGCATGACGCGGAAGCTTAATGAAGGTGATGTCTACGTAGGTAGTGTGACTAGAATTATACCAATAGGTGCATTTGTGGAGTTTCTACCAGGTAAGGAAGGAATGATTCACATTTCGCAATTGGCGGACTACCGTGTTGGTAAAGTTGAGGATGAAGTTGGAGTTGGTGATGAAGTGATTATCAAAGTGCGAGAAATTGACAGCAAAGGTAGAATTAATCTCACCCGCTTGGGTATTCACCCAGATCAAGCGGCTGCGGCGAGAGAAGCTGCAACTGTCAATCAATAACTAGTAACGCTTTGTGGAATTCGCTCATTCAAAAAGTTTTTATTCTGGGGTTGCTGACTGTTTTGAATGGTAGCTTAATTTCCACTTTCGCTCGTATTAGATCCCCGGATTTTAGATTTTAGATTGATCACAAATCTAAAATCTTCTTTTGTGTGACTTTGCGATCTATAGTAGTCATAGATTATTTGTGGGAAAAAATCCGCTTCATTTTTCTTTGCTCAAACACGGACATCAACACGCGCACTCGTCTTCCGGGCGCTTGCTGATCTTGGCAGACGAGAGCTTTGCTGTGGAAGTTGACCTGTTTTGCTATTGAGAGCGAAGAGCAGGACAGAATTTTCTGTTGAGCAGACTTTGCCTCAAAATGCTTTATTGAAAGTCGTTTAAGTGATCTCTACTTTGTAGCTTTGTTGTCCGTTCTCGTTTAACTGTGTTCATCCCAACCGGGATTTCTCACTCGCCAGTTGAAAAATAAGCGCGATCATTTGTACTAAAGACTGAGTATACAGGACAAATAACAGTCTTAACGGAAGATTTCTTGAATCATAAGGATCGGTATACTCAATGTATGTTAAGTAATTGTAAAAGTAC
>JAQYWN010000887.1 GCA_029379265.1 Rhizonema sp. NSF051 | reverse complement strand
AAAATTAAGAGTGTAGAAAATCGAATAACACACCTTGTAAATATAGCTGATTCAGTTGAAATCCCATACACACAATGCCTTGCAGCAATTTGGAGTAGAACGGAAGCGACAGCACTTAAAAGAGCATTAATCCAAATTATTGATTTAGGCGAACAACACCCAGAATGGAATCTAAAAGCAATCAATTACGTCCACGATGAGATTAATGTAGAATTTGATACTGTATACGCAAAAGAAGTCTCAACACAAGTTAATGACATAATCGGTGATTGCTTTGCAGCAACCTTGAATAAAGTTCACGACGGTAGAGAGTCAAATTGGAAAAAATTACTCGTTAATACGTGGAGCGAAAAGTAGAAAACCAATCATGGCATTTTTCTCAAAAATCTTGGCTCAACTCCCAATCGTGTAGTAATACCATGCGGTTATACAATAGTCAAACCACCCCAAAATTTCCGATTTCTACCTCTGTTCTGCATAAGTTAATCGCAATTTCATCTATATACGGATAAAAATTGACTCTTTCTCTATGAATTTGCCCCAAGCCGATGAAGAAAACAACCGTGATGTCAAAACTATTTTGATTTTGGCAGTTGCGGGGTGTCGGTTTGGGGCGCTCATTATCGTAAAAAATCATACTCTGTTGTCAGTATTATACAGACTACTTCCGGGAGCATCTACGTGGTTAAGGTAAACATTTACTCTTTAGGTGGTACAGTCCAAGCTAGTAAAGGGACTTACCTCAAAAGGCTTGCGGATAAGAAGCTATTAGAGTTGTGTCAACAAGCAGAGTTTGCCTATATCCTCACTTCCCGGCAGATGGGCAAGTCCAGTTTGATGATTAATACTGCATCTGAGTTGAAAAAAGTTTCAGTGAAGTCAGTAATTATCGACCTCACAGGAATAGGTACACAGGTAAGCGCTGAACAGTGGTACTTAGGTATACTCAGTATTATTGAAGATACTTTGACGCTGGATACGGATGTGCTGGAGTGGTGGCTGCAAAACTCCCATTTAGGATTTACTCAGCGATTAACCAAATTTTTTCATCAAATTTTGTTGGTTGAGGAGACATCCCCTGTCGTCATCTTTGTGGATGAAATTGATACTACCCTCAGCCTCGATTTTACAGATGACTTTTTTGCGGCGATTCGCTATCTTTATGTTGCTCGTGCCCAAGATACCAAGCTTGAACGACTTTCGTTTGTGTTGATTGGGGTTGCATCACCGGGAGATTTGATTCGAGACGCCAAGCGAACACCTTTTAATATTGGACAACGGTTAGATTTAACTGATTTCAGTTTTGAGGAAGCAATACCCTTAGCAGATGGGTTAGGACTGCCAAAGGAACAAGCACAACAATTGTTAAAAACGCTGCATTCATGGACTGGTGGACAGCCATATTTAACTCAGCGTCTGTGTAGTGTTATTAGTCAGCAGAACAGAGACAGTTGGTCATCAGCAGCATTGGAAGAGGTGGTCAACAGGACATTTTTTGGGGCAATGAGCGAGCAAGATAATAACTTGCAGTTTGTACGGGATATGCTGACCAAACGTGCCCCAAACAAAGACCAATTGCTCAGTGTTTATCGAGAGATTAATTTAAATAGACATCCTGTTATTGATGAGAAACAGTCAACTATTAAATCACACCTAAAGTTATCGGGAGTGGTGCGACGTGAGGATAATACTTTACGGGTACGTAATCGCATTTACCAAGAGGTGTTTAATACCGAGTGGGTAGAGAAAGAACTCGGTCAACTGCGTCCGTATTCCCAGGCTCTAACGGCTTGGTTAGATGCAAAGCAAAGGGATGAATCGCGTTTGTTGCGGGGTCTGGCTTTGCAGGATGCTTTGGATTGGGCGAAGAATAAAAGTTTAAGTGATGACGATTATCGGTTTTTGACTGCTAGCCAGGAATTGGATAAGCGAGAAATTCAATTTGCTTTAGCTGAAACAAAGAAAGAAGCACAGCAGATTGTTGCTGATGCGAAACGAAAAGCCAAACGCACTACTCGCATGGCTTTGGGTATTTTATCAGTAGCGATCGTCGGAGCAATTGGGGCTAGTTGGTATGCTGAAAAATTAATCCAGGATGCAAAAACAGCTACTGTTTTAGAAACACAAGGGAATAAAGCTTTACAACTGTTTGATGTCTACCAAATAGAGGGGTTAATCTTAGCAATGGATGCTGGGGAAAAGTTACAAAAGCTCGTTGGGGAAAATACACCCATAGAAAAATATCCAGATGTTACTAGCCCCATTGTCGCTTTAAATAGTATTTTTGATCATATTCAGGAGCGGAATCAACTCAAAGGGCATACACAAGCTGTCAACAACGCCAATTTTAGTCCGGATGGTAAAGAAATTGTCACCGCATCATTTGACAATACCGCTAAGGTGTGGGACATCAAAGGCAAGTTGCTTTCCACTCTCTCT
Organism: Rhizonema sp. NSF051; assembly: GCA_029379265.1. Classification (GTDB taxonomy): domain Bacteria; phylum Cyanobacteriota; class Cyanobacteriia; order Cyanobacteriales; family Nostocaceae; genus Rhizonema. Next base: position 893 of record JAQYWN010000887.1, on the reverse strand, counting down.
GGGCATACAGGATTTGTCTACAACGCCATTTTTAGTCCGGATGACAAGGAAATCGTCACCGCATCATCTGACAATACCGCCAAGGTGTGGGACATCAAAGGCAAGTTGCTTTCCACCCTCATAGGGCATACAGCACGTGTCATCAACGCCAATTTTAGTCCGGATGGCAAGGAAATCGTTACCGCATCATCTGACAATACCGCCAAGGTGTGGCAGTCGAAAGGGTTAGGGGAACTGTTAAAATTTGGTTGTAAATGGTTGGAGAATTATTTAATAATTAATCCTCAAGATCTGCAAAAATTAGAGGTCTGTCAAACACTACATACATTAAAAGCAGCAGCACCCTTTTTGGTAAAAGTAGGGGAAGACAAAGCAAAAGCTGGTAATGTTGTTGAGGCTGTTGTTACTTTTAAGACGGCTTTGAAGTGGAATGGAGAATTAAAGTTTAACCCCCAGAAAAAAGCACAAGAATTTGAGATTAAAGGTACAGCAAGGTAGATTATCGGGGTTTTCTGCTGTGAATTAGAATATCCTGCATTGAGAAAACAAGACAGCTTGTAGGGCATTATAGCCCACGTTCCGCACCCAAGGGTGTCACAATCGGTTATTACTGAAAAAGGATTACTAATTAAGAATAAAATAATACATTTTTGTCAAATTAAGACATTTAGAAATTCCGAGACAATTCTCAATAAGTAGCAATAAGAATTCAAAGTAGCTTGAATCTTGTTTGATAGCCAAATTACCATGTTTACTTGAGAAATCATTAGTCATTCTGATATTAAGTACTTCTCAACATAAAATTTGAACATGTTTATTAAGAGCTATCAATCAAATTCAATAGCTCGTCGATGAGAACTAAATCATTATTTAAAAATACAATGTAGATAATA
>JAQYWN010000886.1 GCA_029379265.1 Rhizonema sp. NSF051 | reverse complement strand
GTGATACACATTTACTCAAATCATTTTCAAGTAAGTTACTCATATGTTTGAAATGGTAAATTATATGAATTCAAAATTGAGAATTGGGAATTCGGTTGGAGCGAATAAATTCTTACCCATGAAATTACCAGCAGGCGTCTAGATAACTAGCGAAAAGACATTAACAAAGTTTTCGTTTGCTGTGACAGGAATATTCGGTGTGTACAGACGTTGTCGTTCACCTACAGGTTACCCCCCCCTAAATAACGGGCAGTGTCTGTGTATATTCCTGAACTCTTCAGCAGTAAACGGCGGGGTGGGAGTTCCCAAAGCAATTGTTATGCTAACTCCCACTCTTCATTTATTCAAAACAAACAGTAGGTAGTGGACAGAAGATGATAGAGCAATCCTAAATGGTTTGTGAGAATAAATGAAATTAGAAAGCCGGTTTCTTAAAGAAATCGGCTTTCTAATTTCTGCACGTTTAATTCACATAAATAATGTTCTCTCCCCTCTCCCAAACTTGGGAGAGGGGCTTTCTTGAGAGGGCGAATTGAGCAACGCTATAAATCAATGGAAATGACGTAGAGGCGTTCACCCTTACCAAGGATTTCAACAAACGCATAATTAATTTTCACTTCTTTAGTCTATTGACATTCCCATTTGTAGAAACTCAAGAATAGCTGCATTCACCGCCTGATTAGCACCAAATGAGGCATCATGACTACAGTTAGGAAGAACTTTTAACTGGGCATTGGGGATAAGTTGGCTTAATTTCTCCCCATCTCTTACTGGGAACCAGCTATCTTGTTCACCCCATAAAATGAGTGTGGGACTTTTAATAGTATGAAGATTATGTTGAATTTTGCTGAGCAAATTTGGTTTATTCACTTGCAAATGCTCAATTTCTTTCGCTGCTATTTGTAATTCTTCAGCAACTTTCGTCAGGGTACCTAAAAATTCAATAAATGGATAAGTTATCCAGTATACATCTTCTTGAGTCAGTATTGATGGATCAAACAGCACTCCACGCCTTTCTATTGCCATAATTTCTCTTACCAATGGCGCAAGTAGATGTGTCAAACGTAGAGTATCAATTGTTTGCACGATTTCTATAGGTGCTTGAGACAGTAAAGACATTCCCCAATGAGGTAAGCGTTGAGGGAAAATAGGCACATTTACCACGACTAACTGTGCGATTAACTGAGGATACTCCTGAGCAAGGGCAAGGGCAATAACTGCTCCTAAGGATTCGGCTACGATGATTGCAGGTTCATCGGTTAACGCTTGAATAATTCGTGCTGACTCGATAATTTGATGACCATTTTTTTCTCGACGTGACACGGGTTTCTCTGAAAAGCCGTAACCTTTGGCATCAAAACAAATAACCCGAAAATGTTGAGATAGTGGTTGGATGCTTTGACGCCAATTGTAGCTCCAGCTTCCAATGCCGTGAAATAAGAATAGGGGTTTACCTGTACCTTTTTCGCCATAAGCAATTTGTACGGGATAGCCATCAGCATCAGTAATTATTAAATTTTGTCGTCCTTTGGGGAAAGTTTCTTGCCACCAATCTTTCATAATTTCTGTTAAGCTATGACAAACAATCTTAACTCAGTTGTCAGAACTTATTAGCAAGAAATGATGTAGGGGCGATCGCCGATACTGCATTGTGTGTCAGCTAAGGCAGCGAAACCCTTTCAAGGATTTCAACGCATGCATAATTAATTCTCACTTTCTGTCTAGTAAGTAGAATATAGACGCAGCTTAAAAACGTTTATTTGCTAGTTATTTAGCTGTAGTAATGGCTCATAATGACCACAATATATATGTCTAACTAGCAAATTCGTTCTTTGTCTGTTATTTAACTGCCTGTTAAAAGTGTCCACAGCAGTCTAATGATAACTACGGAAATTATGACCAAGCCAACAGCAATAAGTAACAGTCCAGCTAAAATAGTAAAGACAAACCACTTATCTGCACTCTTTCTCTGATTGGGAAACTTTAGGTGATCTTCCAACAACTTGATATTGTACTCGTTAGCTGTCCAGGCAAAATCAAATAAATCTCCCAACAATGGTATAGAACCCACCAAACCATCTATAACTATGTTCCCGAGCATTCTACTTAGAGTCGCTGCAGGCGCACCCAATCGTGCAGCTTCTAAAACAATATAGCCAGAAAGCACAACTCCTAAAAAATCACCCGCGACAGGTAGCAAGCCAATAATTGGATCTAAACCAACGTGAAGCTTGATTCCTGGAATCGTAATCACATTATCCAGCAAACGGCTTAGCTGACGCAGTCGTTTCAAAGTAGAGACTTTGGCGTTTGGTTGAATATTAGAAAACTGAATACGAGGTTGAGACATTGGCGCGATCTCGTTTCTGTTGTTGAATCGCTCCATATTCTACTCCGATCCGAAAATTTTTTCAAAGCCTTATCAGTATATGTAACAATATTTACTAACAAACGTTTATAGGTGAAAAGCTATTCATTGGTACAAGCCTTCCACAACTTCTATCAGCTCAATCCAAAATCACGCTCCTTGCAACGGGTGCAACTTCCGGCGTTGCACGATGCTGGCTCAATAATCTAAAATCCAAAATCGAATGACTCAAGAATTGACAAAACAGTGGTTGGAAGAAATTCAATCGCTTAAACAGCGAGTCGCCGAACTTCAAAAAGAACGGGACACGGGTTGGGAAAGTGCAGAAAAATGGCGTAAACTTTACAATACTGAAGCCGAACAACGCCGCGTAGATACTCAACTATCCCAACAGGCGATCGCATCTCTAAAAGCGGAAATCCAAAAACTTCAGGGTAGTGAGCTTCCCCAACTCCACGACACAGCAGCAGCGACAGCGATTCAACTTGAAATCGAACAACTAAAATCTGTACAAGAATTGCAAACTAAATTAATCGCCGTTCTTAAAGAACGCGATCGCCTACTATCACTATTAAAAACTGAGCAAGATAACCACGCCCAAACACGCAAAAGCCTCACCACAGCATTGGGTGACGCCATTGACGGCTTAACAAAGGAAAGGGCAGAGGGAGTGACATCATCTCCGGTAAATAAACCTTAATTCCTTCTAAACCCCATGCCGCTCCTCCCTCTGCTTTGTCTCCCCTCCCCGCTTGCGGTGAGTCCAGCGCTGCAGGAGGGTTAGCCCGACCTAGGCGACTGGCGATCTTCGTAGCGGTAGCGTTAGCGAAGCGGTAGCGAGGAACGAGCGTCGGAACGAGCGTCACCCGAAGGGGGAGGGGTTGGGGAGCCAGCACGCATGAGGCGCTTTCCCGCCGTAGGCGACTGGCGTGGTGGGGTTCAGTGTCTACGGAAATTACGGTTA
>JAQYWN010000885.1 GCA_029379265.1 Rhizonema sp. NSF051 | reverse complement strand
TCATATCTATTTCTCTTTTGTCAATTACCTTCAATAAATATGATACTTTTCCTACTTTTCCTACTTTTCCTACTTTTCCTACTTTTCCTACATAAGACAGTCTTCAGATACCCGACTTCTTAAATAAGTCGGATATCTTGTTTTTTCCGGATGATTTAGGGCTATTATATAGAGCGCTCTGTTCGGTATTTAGGAAACTGGAGAAACCTGATAACGCTTGAAATGGCTTGGTTTGGCGAATCTTTGTATTTCCATAACTCAAATAGGATTGCTGTAGTAACCCTATTTGCTAATATTGCTTTACGCAATTAAAAATTCGTTTTGGCTCGTTAAGCGGGAACATTGCTTCCCGAGCGAGAGCAGGGGAATAGAACGCACTCTTACTAGCAAGGGAAACTAAGGCTATGGTTATAATAATTTTTTGATAACTATATTATTCATTATCTACTATCATGATTTATTATATACCTATAAAGTGATTATAGGAACAGGAGTCAAGAGTCGTACGAAAAGATGTGCTTTTTAAGCATCTTTTAACATCTCTTCAATCGCATATTTATGTTTATGACAGCATAAAAAGCCAAAAATTACTGTATTTCACTCCATCACGAGAAACAAAATTTGACTTGAAACTTAACTCATGTTGCGTCCTGTGGGAAGACGACTGCTGTGGCAACTGTTAAAATTATTAATAAATTAATTTTCCTAATATTTCATCATATTTTAGACAACTCGCAATCAACCTTCTTGGCGATTTCATCCCCATGTAATATCTATCTATTAACTGCTCATTTGAATTCTAACGTTTGTCTTCTGAAGATTATTACATAATTTTTATCTTTTTTTATATTTTTTTTAGGAGTATGAGTGCTAATGCGGAGTAAGGTTGAGCAGGAATTACAGCAATTTTCAGGTAATTAGGCCACAGTCGTAGGGGCGAACGGCCGTTGCTTCCGGTGACTAAGGTTTGTCCGTCGTGGCTTAAAGCAATAGCAAGTTCCCAATTAATATTGATATTAAATACTTGTAGACATGCGCCTGTTTGGATATCCCACAATCTGACGGTATCATCCCTGCTTGCAGTAATTAATGTTTGCCTGTTTGGATGGAAGGCGACAAACATGAGATTATTCGTATGTCCTTGAAGAACCTGCAAACATTCTCTAGTTTGGATATTCCATAATCTAATAGTTTGATCGTCGCTACCACTGGCTAAAGTACTTCCATCGTCGCTAAAAGCAACGGATTGTACGCCTGATGTATGACCTGTTAATATTTGTAAGCATTGTCCGGTTTCGACGTTCCATAATCTGATAGTGTGGTCATGACTACCACTTGCGAGAATTTTACCATCTGGGCTAAATGCAAGCGATCGCACCCAAGCAGTATGACCTTCTAGTTCACACAGTTGTCTAATTTTGTCAACCTCCCATAGACATATATGATGTTCAATTGCTGTGGCAAATAAATTATCGGTGGGGCTGAATTTGGCTGCGAAGGTACTACCTAGAGTTTGGGTAAATACTGATTGACTTAAATCTGAATTAGCAAAATTTGTTTGTTGTAAGTTGATTCCTTGGAGGTTAGCTTGCCAAATAGTTAACTTAGAAAAGTCATAGTTATTTAGTTCTATCTCAAGTTGTTGTAGAAGATTAATGATATTACCCGCAGCATATCCAGGTTTCGGAGGTGTAGAGGATTTGAGTTGTGATAAAAGTTGATTAAAATAATTTTGAATAATTTGCTTATTTACCCAGTAGGTTAATAATGTCTCGGCAATGGGTTGGAGAATAAACTGAATTTGAGCATTTCTGATATAATCTGGGATTTGGACTTGAGTCAAAGCATATTTATTTAGTGTTCCTGTTTCTTGCGCATAAATATCTTGGGTAACTTGTTCGATTAATTCTTCAATTATATATTCCATTACCACTGGTTGCTGAGTGAACTTACTAGCTTGACTTTCAATTAAACAGCGCGATTTTAAAGATTCTAAAGCTGTCATTAAATCTCGCCCTTTAACAGAATCGATGATATCGCTTTGTAACTCTTTTAAAGAGACTGATTCCCGATGAATCGCCAACCAATACATGACTTTTTTTTCTAAAATAGAGAGCCGCTCAAACTGTTGGGCAAGCAAATCAAAAATATCGCCAAAGATAATTGTACCTTCAAGTAAAAAATCAGTAATGCTACCAGAGAATAATTCCTCAATCGTCGTGGATACAATCTTTAGCGCCAGAGGATTACCAGCATAACAATCGACTAAGGTGTTGATTTGATTCAATGATGGCGATAAACCTTTTTGTGCTAATATTAATTCTCCTTCTGGAGAAGTTAACCCTTTTAATGAAAGCGATCGCACTGGTAAATTATCGCCTTCCCTCGTACCCAACCCTCTAGGTTTTTCTCGACTTGTAACCAAAAAACAACTTTTATGGCGAGTATCTCCCACAGATCTCAAAATTTGTCCATATCCCTCATATCCTTCAAGGTAATTTCCTCCTTGTTCCTCACTGTTTAAAATTGATTCAAGATTATCCAAAACCACTAAACAGCGAGAAGTCCGCAGGCACTCAATCAATTGGGCTATTTGTTTATCTAAGGAATTTGCTAATATTAGATGATTTTCTTCAGATAAAAAACTGATTAGATCGCTCAATAAATCTTCTACAGGTGGCGCATTTCGTAAGCTTCGCCAAATTAAATAGTCAAATTGATTTGCTACCTCTTCTGCTAACTTGATAGATAAAGCAGTTTTTCCTATTCCACCCATGCCAATTATTGTAATTAGTCGGCAATTCTCTGTAACTATCCATTTGTTTAATGTGTTAATTTCGTGATGACGTCCATAAAATCTCGAAACATCAATCGCTTCTCCCCAATCCTGAAGCTTTCTTTCCCTTCTTAGTTGAGTATTTGCTTGAGTATAATTAAATCTAGTTGGCTCACCAACTTCCTTTAAATTCATCCAATTCGGTGGTTCTTCGGCGGGATTAGTAAAAATTACGGGTAACCAACTAGCACAAGGAAAATCATCTTCTAATCCTTGTAATCTGCGTCGCGCTTGCTGTACTGACGTATACAAAGATTTTTTTTCAACTGCAAAAGCTTGTAAAAAATAATTAAAAAATTCTTCTGCTACCCGGTTATGCACTGTTTCACGCATGACTATTGTCGTGGGCATGTTTAATTTTTCCAAGCTATGAGCTAACCCCAATCCGTCGCAAGAATTAAAAATTGCTAGTTTCAAACTCTTCTCCATCGCCGCTTTTAATGCTTCTGCTAATTCTTCAATCGTTAAACTATTATTTATCTGATTTTCATTAATATAAACT
>JAQYWN010000884.1 GCA_029379265.1 Rhizonema sp. NSF051 | reverse complement strand
GTTACTTTACTTTACTTCTGAGTTCAGTATTAATCTTTCAAAAAGGTGGAATCGCAGGTATTTTTGTTAAATTTGTTATCCTCACATAAATTTATCATTCCTGATTTTTATATTTTGCTTTTAATTCTTCTAACTCTTCATCTATCTTACTTTTGGAGGTAGGCAAGGGTTTCTGCTGTTGAACATTATTATGATTGCTTTGAGGTTTACTATTCCCTGAAAACATAGCTTTCATTTCTTCTAATTCTCGGTCTATTTGACTAACAGTTTTTGTGACAGAATTAGGTGGTGATATTACGGGTTTTGCTGAGATCCCTGTTTGATTTAAGTCTTGGAGAACTTCATCTGCTGTTTGGTAGCGTTGAATCGGGAAATTTTCTAGCATTTTGTCCAAGATACAACTTAAGCGATCGCTAACGGAAGTCTTCACATATTGTCGCCAAATCCAACTAGCATTGTTGATGTCGTATAAGTCAAACGGCGATCGCTGGATTAATAAATAAATACAGGTGACTCCCAAGCTGTAAATATCACTAGCATAAACAGCTTTACCTCTAATTTGTTCAGGAGCAACATATTCCGGGCTACCAATGATAGTGCCAGTTCTTTTTAAAGCAGTGTATGTGGCAATTTTAGCAGCCCCAAAATCAACTAAAACGAGATCCCCTCCCAGTGCCGCCTTTTTATAGGGGGAGGAAAGGGTTGCTCCTGTAGGTAAGGCAGGTTGGGGGGATCGACGAATAATATTTTCTGGTTTAATGTCGCGGTGGATAACTTGTCGGGCATGGCAAAATTGCAGAACTGGTAATAAATCAGACAGCAATTGCCAAATTTGAGTTTCGTTGAAAGTACCTTTCTTCGCTAATTCTTCAGCTAAATTTTCGCCATCTATAAATTCTTGGACGAGGTATTGTCTGTCATCTTGGGTAAAGTATGCCAACAGTTCTGGAATTTGTGGATGTTTCCCCAACTCATCTAAGCGCATTGCCTCTTGGGTAAATAGTTCCACCGCTTTTTGTACGGTTTGCGTACCTTGAGCTTGAGGGTAAAATTGCTTAATGACACAGCGCGATTTGGATGGTTTATCCTCATCAACCGCCAAGAAAGTTCTGCCAAAACCACCTTGTCCGATCGGTTTTATCGCGCGATACCGTTCTTTGAGAAGTAACTTAGAACCACAACTCAGGCAAAACTTTCCATTGTTATTAATATTTTCGGGTTTTGGACAGACAGGGTTGAGACAATAGCTCATGATGGGGATTTAGGAATACCTATCTTTATTTTGCCTTACTACAGGCAGATAAGTCGAGGTATCAAAGATTCTGAATTCAGGCATGAGTGCGATCGCGTTACTTATTGTATATTTTTTCCTCCATGTATTTGAAAAGCGGTATATCAAAAAATATCCGCGCATTAGGTTACTTAATTGATCATCCACTTCTGTTAAGCTTTCGACGCGACTATGCGAATTCTGCGGTAGTCAGCTATCCAAGTGCCATCATGATACAGTACTGGTTTCAAACGTTGTTCAACAGCTTGAATGACATGGGTTTGAAGTTCTGTAGACAATCCTGATAAAAACCGACTGCCAAACATCCGAATCCAATTTGCCATGCCTGCATCTCCATCTGAAAGACGTGAGGGACGCTCAAATAGAACAGCCAAGGTGACTTCAAATCCATGTTGTTCTAGGCGAGTGGTGTACTCACTTATACTCGGGAAATACCAGGGAATTGGCATTTCTGGCGATGTATAACTTATTTCTGCCAACACCCCATAAAGTGCTTTGGTGATCTCATGGACATTTCCTTTACCACCGAATTCTGCAACAAAACGACTTCTGGGTTTCAGGGCTTGGTAAATACATTGAATAACCGCATCCGGTTCTGGAATCCAGTGCAGCACTGCATTGGAAAAGACAGCATCAAACGGCTGTTCTACTTGGAAGTTGCTTGCATCCGCTACCGCAAACTGTAAGTGAGGATAGTTGTGTTTTGCTTTTTCAATCATGCTGGGATCGGCATCAATTCCCATCACTACAGAGCCTGCGAGCGCAATTTTTTCTGTTAATTGTCCTGTACCGCAACCAAGATCCAGAATCCGCTCTCCAGGTTGTGGAGACAACAATTTCAGCAAGTCTTCCCCATATTGCCAAACAAAGGTATGTTTGTCCTCATAGAGGTTAGTATTCCACTTATTCTGTATCATAAAACTTATCTAATGTCAATAAGAAAGCGGGGATTTGTGCGCTGAAGCGCAACTACGAACCTTAATCTCAAGAGTAAAAAATTAAATAACGGTTGTCCAATATATTTTTCACTACCAAGTAATATGTAAAAGATATTAATTGTTGAGACGAGGCGCGTCTCTTCTTATAGTTAGCCAAATGGAATTGCGACACCTGCGCTATTTTGTCACCCTGGCAGAAGAACTACACTTTGGACGGGCAGCAGAACGATTGCATATTGCCCAGCCTCCTTTGAGTCAACAAATTCGTCAATTAGAGATAGAACTTGGCTTCGATCTGTTTCATCGCACCAAACGAAAAGTGCAGCTGACAGTAGCAGGGTTGGTTTTTCTAGAAGAAGCACAACAAATTTTGAAACAGCTTGAACAGGCAATCCAAATTGGACGACAAACGAGTCGCGGTGAAATTGGACAGTTGGCGATCGGCTTTGTCAGTTCTGCCGGGTATAATGTTTTACCAAAAATTCTCCGCACTTTCCGAATATCTCTTCCGGGTGTGGTTCTGGAATTACGCGAGTTGACAACGTTTCAGCAAGTGCAATGGCTTAGAGAAAGGCGAATCGATGTTGGATTTATCCGGCCGCCAATTGAAGAGACTGGGTTCAGTACAGAAACTATTTTTCGGGAACCGTTGGTAGTGGCATTGCCAGAAACACATCCCTTGGCAAATAAACTTAACTTATCATTGGCATCCTTGTGTAGTGAACCATTTATTTTGTTTTCTCGGATAAATGCTCCTGGACTTTACGACACTCTTATTAGTTTGTGCCAACAAGCAGGTTTTAGTCCGATGGTTGTACAGGAAGCGATTCAGATGCAAACAATTGTCAGTCTGGTGGCAGCGGAAATAGGTGTTGCGATCGTACCCGCTTCTCTCCAACACCTGCAACGAACAGGCGTGGTGTATAAGATCCTCCAAGAAGCAACGCCAGAGGTGCCACTTAATATGATTTGGCGACAAAACGATATCTCTCCCACCGTACAACAATTTATAGAAGTCGTCAGAAATCTTTCCCAACAATGGCAAGCGGATATGGAATGATGAGCTTATGACCATTTTTTAAATTAAAAATTAAAAATATAGAAATAATCT
>JAQYWN010000883.1 GCA_029379265.1 Rhizonema sp. NSF051 | reverse complement strand
TGAATAATAGATAAATCATCATCAAAGGCATCTTTAGCGTTCAAGGTAGTTAAATAATTTAGAACCGAGTCGAGTTCGCCATTAATAGGATCAGGTAAATTGACAAGCATCTCAATAAAAGCATCTAAAGTCCAAAGGTTGCCATCTGACTTAGCAATTTCGTAAGCGCCATCACTAAAAATATAAAGTGTGCTACCTTCCGCAATATTGCAAAGTCCATCAACATAATTAACGTGTGGAAACATACCGACTGGCAATCCAGGAGTTCTTAATTGTTGAACTTCAGTGAGATTTGCAGATTTAGACACCAATATTGCGGGTGGATGACCGGCACTTGCGTACATTAACTGGCGATTAACTCGATTGTAAACTCCGTACCAAATGGTAAAGTATTTATCATTTTGATAATTCATTTGGAAAGTATCATTTAGTGCCTTCAAAACTTCACTGGGTGAGTAATAATTTAGGCTTTTAAGGGCACGTGATCGCAGTAAATTTAGCACAGAGATCGAGGGAAGAGTTGCTCGAAGTCCATGTCCTGCTGTATCAAGTAGATAAATTGCCAAATAGTTGGGATTGAGCCAGTAATAATCGAAACAATCACCACCAAGTTGCCGTGAGGGAATAAATCGGAAGTTGATATTTAAAGGTTGCTTCATTGGGAGAGGGAGAAGGGATCGCACATACTCTGCCGCTTCTTCGAGTTCTGTCTCTAAAATGCGCTTTTGAGTTTGCAAATCTCGACTCACTTGATGCAAGCGTAATCCTGCTCTTACCCGCGCTTGCAATTCGTTCTGTTCAATAGGTTTGGTGATAAAATCGTCAGCCCCAGCATCCAATCCCTTAACACGATCTGCTACCGAATCTAAGGATGTTAATAAAATAAAGAACGTTGTAGATAAATTGGGGTTTGTCTTCACATATTGGCAGACTTCTAGTCCATTCAAGCCAGGCATGATCCAATCACAAATAATCAGTGCTGGATGGCGACTCACTGCTAGAGAAATTCCTTCCTTGCCGTTGCTGGCGGCAAATACCTGGTAACCTTGTCTTTCCAGCATCCTTTTCAGGAGTATCTGTACAGCAGGATCATCATCAATTACTAAAATTTGGAACACGTTAGCCATTATTCATTAATTATTTGTTGCTTTTGAAGTGTTATTGGTGAAAACACTGAATACTAAGCTGTACTCCACAAAAATGCACATTTATATGTGAGGAGCGCTATTAGTAGGAGCAGGTTTTACCCATTAACTTTTAAACAGGCATGATATCTTTTTCAACATGTCTCTAAAATTGTCATTTGTATTTCCAAAGGACAAATAACAATATCAGCAAAAGAAGTGCCTTCAAGACGTGCAGTCTTCTTAACTACTCAGCATAACCTATGATGTTTGGCATAGAAACTGCTGTGCCAAACTTAATTCCATCTTCCTATTTGATTAAGCTAATTATGGCGGTGCTAGAGGATTCAGCCATAAAAGGATGGCGTTTCTTAACTGATTTAAGTCACGGTATGCTTGTTGCTTAAACCACTGCCCTAAAGCATCAAAGGGAGTGAAAGACTCTCCTGTTTGCCATTTGATATCTTGACCTAATGGTGTGGTGTGATTTCCTTGTAACGTTTGCGCTGTAACCATCTCAGCAAAACGTTTTTGTAACAGATCCGTTAAAGGTGCGGATTGATCGATGGTGTCGTTAGTAAATTTTATTAGCAGGTTACGACGGACGTTGTAGCTATCTTGCACAAGTTTGTTAGTTTCCAACGGCGAGGGGGTAAACTCAATTGCAACTGCCGTGTTGAACTGTTCGATTAAAGGAATAGCATCCCGTGCAGCGTAGTTGTTGAAGGATATGAGGATATTGCCAGCGCGTTCAACGGGTAAGAGGCTGCCAATCAGTAAGTGAAGTTTGCATCCCATACTGTGCCCGACACCATAAATGGGAAGGTAGCGCTTGCGTAATGCTCCTTCCTCGTGTAATCGTTCTAGGGCACGGTCAAAGTTTAACAATACAGATTTCGCGATCGCACTATGATCTAAAGTATTGACGAATGGCGTTGCGATGACGACATAGCCTTTGCTTGCCAGTTGTTCTAATAACCAACGGTAAGTAAGGTGAGGTGCCGTCGCGACAAAAGCACCCCCCAAAAAATGGATAATACCGATGGGGTTCCGGGGAATGAGTACCCAGCTACCAGAGATTTCTTTCCAATCCATACCGATGGGCGATCGCTCGATGACATTTCTTTATGTTACGTCATCACAAAGCCCTCAGGCTAAAAGCTTAGGACAATATTCACTTATGGAAGACATAATTATCAAAAAGCACTCGTCTCAAAACTACCGAGGTTCAACCTTATTTTCCTAAAAAAAAGTTTCAAGTCACTTCAGGCAAGATACGTAGAGCATTTCGGAATATTGATAAAGGATTCCACTGATGACAATTATTGCTACATAATTGTCAGTTATGATAGTTATAAGGAATATAGCAATCCTATTTTATTTTCCTGATCAGGGGGATAAAAAGCGCATATTAAGCTAATAGCTAACAACGAAATTAATGCTGACTTTGCAACCTTCTCATTTCGAGTTGGACATCTAAAGCAATCTGTAATGCTTCATTAAGTAACTGCCCATGTTCAGTAGCTTGTTCGGTCACTTGCATTGATGCTAAAGTCGCTAAGTTATTGGTAAATAAATCTGTATTACTAATAATAAATTTTTTGTTTTCTCGCAAAATTCTTTCTGTCTTCAAAGCCCGAACTAAATCAGATCTTGTAAGTTTCAGTGCTTCAATGACTTTCTGTCTTTGCTTGACAGTCACTTCCGGATTTCCTGCTGCTTCTATTTGATCGTTGATATCTATCGCTTTAATAACAGCATTATACCTCTCAACATCGCTTAGAAGAATTTTGAGAGAATGTGTCATGTTATTTTTGACAATTTTACTTCTTTGTTTCCAGAGCAAATATAATGCTGTTTGTACAATAATTGCTCCTAAGATACCTGAGAATATTAACAATATCCAAGAGGGGATTGTAATCCATGTAGCAAATACTTTCAGCGAAATATCAAATATTATGTGAGTTAAAAATAAAATAGAAAAGCCTAAAAAAATTACAGTAGCACCTTCCGAACCCTTCATTTTTTTGAGAATTTGCTTTGTCCATCTTTTTAAAGGATTCGTGATAATAATGATTTCCTCATTAACTGGTAAATGAGTTAATTTCTGAAGTTCTTTTTGCGGAATTTCCAAACCATATAAATCATCCTGCACAAATCAAACTCCTCATTACGTGAAAGATTTTATGTCAATATATAACAATCCAACTTGTCACACATAAATCCAGTCAATATTGTGT
>JAQYWN010000090.1 GCA_029379265.1 Rhizonema sp. NSF051 | reverse complement strand
TATAGCAACGGATTGATGCTTAGGACAATAATCAATTGACGATGTACGCTGTTTCTGGCGTCTACCGCCAAATTGTCCTAACGACTTTGGCGACTGCTATACCTGTAGCATTCCTTGAGTATAAGGCAACAACAATGCCAATAGTGTCAAATTTACACGTCCTTCTAATTCATCTGCCAATAATTGACACCATTTTTCTGTCATAACCAAGCGGAGGGCGTGTTATTGTCATCTATGCACGCGTCTCTACCAGACAACACAAAAGAGATCAAGATCAGGCAAGTTGAACGATTATCAGCGCTCTATCCCGGCGCTGAAGTCGTTAAGGAAGTGGGAGGAGGAAGAAAAAGAGGAATTAATACCTTAGTCTTTAAGGAAAAAACCGTTTTCCTGATCGCCCACTTTCCTCCTCTGATCCAAAAACTTTAGCTGCTGGTATATACAGCTAATTTGCGGTAAATCCACACCTGCTGCCAGCGCTTTCCGTAATGGATTCCCAAAAATTGCTTCTACTTCCATTGAGCGCCTTTCGTCGTAGTCAATTTTCATGCTGGTACGATAAGGCTTCATCTTGACGGTGTAATCCAACATTGTTTGAATGAAGCTATCAGGAATGAGGCGGGAGCAACTTTTGGCACCGGCTACAACTTCATACATCAACTGTTCAACTAATTTGCGGGTGTGGACATAAGACATTAATTCATCTGTTCGAGCGTTGAGAATGACAGACAGTCCATTATAAGGAATATTCCACACCAACTTTTTCCATCGACCTAGTAATAAGTCTTCAGCTAATTCTATTGAGATCCCAGCACGAGCAAAGTCATCGCCAATTTGCCGCATCTTCTGTGTAATCCCAGTAGGATCGTAGCCTAGAGCATATTCCCCTAGGGTAATTTGTCCATAATCAAGGTGGCGGATATATCCTGCTCCGACTTTATTGGAACAGAGAAAACATAACCCACCAATGATGCAGACATTACCAACTATTGTGGAAACTTCTGATTCTACCCCCAGTCCATTTTGCAATATTAACACTACCCCATTATCTCTGACAACAGGTGCAACGATCTGCGGCAATAAATGGTTTTGTGTCGTCTTTAGTGCAATCACCACCACATCGCATCGTGGCATTTTCTCTACATCATTGTATGCCTTGACTTGAGGCAGAGTGAAATCACCATCTTTTGACTCAATCACCAAACCAGATTGACTGACATATTCATAATCACTCTTCAGCAAAAAGTGGACATCTAAACCAGCCTTTTGCAGTTTGGCACCATAAAAGCCACCTAATGCACCAGTTCCTAGAATAGCGTAACTACGCTCAGACATTTTATTAACAAAGAGATTTTTCTATGATGATCATAAGGCGAATACGTTGTATACAGACAGCCAAAAACTGCAAGTGTGGCATCTTTGTAGGGGCGAACGGCTGTTCGCCCCTACTATAGGTTTTGACAAAAGCATAATGAATTTGTGGAGATATCTATTGAGATAGGATCAACGAAGCTAACTGTTCCCTACCTAAAGAAACCCCATGATTTTTCTCAATCCAGAACCGAATATCTCCATCCCTGAACAGCCTCTAACGTCCATTGTCTTGCAACGAGCGATAGAATTCGCTCTTCAACCAGCGATGATTGACGGGCTAACTGGTCGAACGATAACTTATAGTGAACTAGCAGACTCAATTAACAGGGTGGCTGCTGGTTTTGCTGCGTGGGGTTTTTCTAAGGGAGATGTAGTTGCTATTTATAGTCCTAACTGTCTGGAATATCCCATCGCTTTTCAGGCGATCGCTAGTTTGGGTGGAGTTAGCAGCACGGCAAATCCATCATATACAGCTAGCGAACTTGCATATCAATTAAATGATGCTGGGGCTAAATATTTGCTGACAGTACCGGAACTGCTAGAACGCGGATTAGAAGCCGCTAGTCAGTCAAAAGTTGAATCAGTATTTGTGTTTGGTAACGCTACAGGTGCAATTCCATTTTCTGTACTTTTAGAAAATTCTGACTCGGTACCAAAAGTACAAATAAATCCAAAAGAAGACGCGGTGGCTTTGCCCTATTCTAGCGGCACAACTGGTTTGCCCAAAGGTGTGACACTGACACACTACAATCTAGTAGCCAATATGTACCAACTCTCAACTCGCGAGTTGATAAGTTCAGCAGACACAATTATTGGCCTTCTCCCATTCTTTCATAGCTACGGACTGCAAATTTTCTTAAACTACAGCCTTTATTGCGGTGCTACCGTAGTTGTAATGCCGCAATTTGATTTAGAAACTTTTTTGAGCCTAGTACATTCGTATAAAATTACTCGCGCTCATTTAGTACCTCCGATAGTCTTAGCCCTAGCAAAACAACCAATAGTAGATAAATATGACCTTTCTAGCTTAAAAGTAATTACCAGTGGAGCTGCGCCACTAGGTCATGAACTGACCTTGGAATGCGAACAGCGTTTAAATTGTACCATCAAGCAAGCCTACGGTTTGACAGAAACCAGCCCAGTAACGCATATCAATTCTGATGAACGTGAAAAAATCAGATCCGGCTCTGTTGGTCCGTGCATGAGAAATACTGAATGTCAAATTGTCGATATTGAAACAGAGAAACCCTTAGGCTTCCACGAGCAAGGGGAGCTATGGATTCGTGGTCCGCAAGTGATGAAAGGGTATTTAAATAATCCTGAAGCGACGGCAAAAGTAATTGATGCCGATGGTTGGTTTCACACTGGTGATATAGCTTATGTAGATGAAGATGGTTATTTTTACATAGTTGATCGGATTAAAGAGTTAATTAAATACAACGGATATCCAATTGCGCCAGCAGAACTGGAAGCTGTATTGTTATCCCATCCAGCAATTGCTGATGCTGCTGTCATCCCCAGTCCCCATCCAAGCACGGGTGAAGTTCCCAAGGGTTTTGTTGTCCTCAATAGCTTTGCTACAACTGAGGAAATTATGGAATTTGTAGCAGAACTTGTCGCACCACATAAAAGAATTCGTCGGTTGGAAATTGTCGATAAAATCCCCAAATCAGCTTCTGGTAAAATTTTACGTCGGCTTTTAGTGCAACGAGAAATAGCAAATATAGGAGACAAACAACCAGAACCTCAATTGACCCAAAATTTGCAGTTGCTTCAACAATTAGCATCTTCCTCTGACGAAACGACACGCCAAGAACTTCTAGTTGATTACATTAGAGAAAACGTTGTCAAAGTTTTAGGTTTAGATGAATCCCAACATCTGGATTTACAAAAGCCACTAAATGAAATGGGTCTAAATTCTCTGAGTAATATCGACCTGAAAAACCGGATTGATACCGAAATTGGCGTAAACTTACCTATAGAAATTTTGCTAGCAGGGTCAAATATTTATCAATTGGTAAATATATTGCTTGAACAAATAACATCAAAAAGCATTTCGACTAATGATGTCATAGATTTAGACGCTGAGGTGATTTTAGACCATACAATCTACCCAGAACATAGTTATGACTCATTTATTACCGAACCAACAGCCATTTTTCTCACAGGAGCGACGGGATTTTTAGGAGCTTTTTTACTACAAGAACTTCTGCAACAAACTCAAGCTGATATTTATTGCTTAGTTCGTGCTCATGATAATGATTATGCTCAAATTCAAGTCAAAAATAATTTGGAATATTATGGAATTTGGCAGGATGCTTTTCGTAGTAGAATTATTCCTATTTTAGGCGATTTATCAAAATTTCAGTTGGGTTTATCTACCGAGTATTTTCAAGAGATTGCTAGTCAAATTGATGTAATTTATCATAGTGCTGCTTGGCTAAATTATGTTTATCCCTACGAAGCTTTAAAGCCTAGCAATGTTTTGGGAACACAAGAGATTTTCCGATTGGCAAGTTTTGGGAAAGTTAAACCAGTACATCATATTTCTACCATTGCTGTTTTTGAGTCATCCTTTTATTTGGGAAAAACAGTGAGCGAATCAGACCCACTTGCTCATAGCTCTGGAATGAAACTTTCCTATTCTCAAAGTAAATGGGTTGCAGAAAAATTAGCTACTATTGCACGCGAACGTGGTATTCCCGTTTCTATCTACAGACCACCCTTTATTTCCGGTCATAGTCAAACAGGTGCTTGGTATACAGATGATGTTATTTGTCGAATGATTAAAGGTTGCATCCAAATGGGTTGCATGACGGATATAACTAATATATTGGATTTATCTCCTGTTGATTATGTCAGCAAAAGCATTGTCTATTTATCAAGACAACGCGAAGCTCTTGGTAAATCTTTCCATTTAAACAATCCTCAACCTACTTCTTGGAATCATCTCACTGATTTTATTCGTTCTTTAGGCTATCCTCTAACGCATACTTCTTATCAAAGTTGGCAGTCACAGCTTAGTAACCAAGCTCGCTCGCAATCAAATCCTTTGTATCCTCTTTTGCCTTTCTTTCTCAAAAATTCTCCACAGCATCAACAAGCTAGAGAACCGGAAATTAACTGTCAAGCAACGCAAACGGCGTTAGCAGAAAGTTCGATTATCTGTCCTCCGGTAGATACTAAATTACTGAATACTTATTTTGACTACTTTATTCGTAGCGGTTTTTTGGATGCGAAATGATGAACATCGAAATCCCGTCTGTTTAAAGTATAGGGGACGACTCGCAATATGGTTCGGTTAAGGAATTTATCTGTTGAGGCAGGCAGGGGGGCAGGGGAGGAAAGAGTTGATAGACATTTGGTTTTTTCCTCCCCTGCGATAAGATTGCTCAAGAATGCTTCCCCTGCACAGACGAACCGTATTGGGATGACTCGCTTCGCTCGAATTCAAATAAGGTATGGATATCATAGCTATGATTAATCTCACAGAAGCGCAAATAAAAACTCGAAAAACCTTAAGAGCAAAGAAAAACGATGAGTAGAAAATCTCGAAAAGCGTTGATTGGCATTACAACCTACGGTAGGCTTGAAGCATTACCATTTTCTCTACCAAATGTTTACATACTCAGATCTTGCACCTTCTCAATAAGGAGTAGATTGCAGTGTACAATCAACGACATCATGAGTCTTTTAAGCTTGGATTTTCGCAATAAGACGTTGGTGCAAGATCTGAGCATAGATACAGTCCCCAAAGCAGGTGGCACTCCTATATTATTAGCACCTGGAGAAACTGACCCCTCTGTACTATTAGAACCTTTAGATAAACCAGTGTTGGGAATCTGCCGGGGTTTACAAATTCTTATCATTGTCTCTGGCAGTTGACTAAATTTGACAGTTTATGTATAATTTTAATCTAGCAAAAAACATTTATATTTTGTCTAAGCTCAGTCCTAATTCTAGATAATTTTGATGCAAGTGCAAAAGACCGGACGCTACCGAGGAGTTATCCTGACTGCACGGGGGTGGAACAAGCTTCAAGATGTCAAAGCACAGGCTGAGTTCAACGAGAATGCTGGGGATCGCTTCACCCTGGAAGAACTTAGTGAGCGCATGGGCTTGTCCTTGAACACAATCGCCAAGGTGTTGGGACGCTTAGAACCGGTAGACAAGCAATCATTGCAGTGGGCATTCCGAGCTTTTGGATTGGAGTTAAGCAAGAGTGACTATGCTCGACCTAGTTCCGCAATTGAGAATTGCGCCCAATGGTCGCAGCAAGAGGGAGATTGGGGCAACAACGTAATCGATACATCTACATTCTGCGGACGCAGTGAAGAACTGGTGCTTCTCAAGCAGTGGGTATTGGAGGAACAATGCCGACTAGTCCTACTACTTGGAATTGGTGGGATTGGCAAAAGCACATTAGCCGCTAAACTGGTGCAGCATATTCAAACCTCTTTTAAAGTGGTGGTGTGGCGATCGCTGCAAAATGCACTGCCGTTTGAAGAATGGTTAGAGACGGTGCTGCCCATTCTACTGCGGGTACAGGGAGAGGATATAGCTGTGCCTCCTAGCATGGATGGGAAACTACAGAAGCTGATGAAGAGTTTGCGTCAAAAGCGCTGTTTGCTAATTCTGGATAATGCCGAGACGATCCTAAGTGCAAGGCAACCCGGACAGTATCGGGCGGGCTATGAGGGATATGGTCAACTGTTCAAGGATATTGGGGATCTGTCCCATCAGAGTTGCTTGCTGCTCACCAGTCGTGAAAAGCCCAGAGAGATTGTGCAACTTGAAGGTAAGAAATCAAGAGTAAGAACACTGCTGTTGAAGGGATTGAACCCAGAAGCAGGACGAAAACTATTTCACTACAAAGGGGAATTCATCGGGAAAGAGTCCGAATGGGAGAAGTTAGTTGAACACTACGAGGGCAACCCCTTAGCACTGAAGCTTGTAGCAGCCGCGACTCAAGAACTCTTCAATGGCAGAATTACCGAGGTATTGAAATATGTACAGCAGGGGTTAGCCGTCTTTGATGACATTCGAGACTTACTCCAGCAACAGTTTGAGCGCTTGTCGGAAATTGAGCAGGAAATGATATTTTGGTTAGCGATCAACCGAGAACCAGTATCTGTTTTCGAGTTGAGTGAGGATGTTATCACCAAGGCTCGAGAGCGGAAAATACCAGGGGCGATTCAGTCTCTGTTGCGGCGATCGATGATTGAGAAGGAGGATGAGCGCTTCTTCTTACAGCCCGTGGTGTTAGAGTATGTTACTGATCAACTCGTTGATTACATATCTAGAGAAGTTGTCACTCAAAAGCCAGAACGACTAAGAATGCATGCGCTCCTCAAAGCACAGGCAAAAGACTACGTCCGAGATATGCAGAAGCGGCTGATTGCTGAGCCGATCACCGAACAGTTGCTGATCCTTTTTGGCAACCCCCAAGTCCTTGAACAGCAGTTAAAAGCCATGCTGATGCAACAACAGCAGCAAGCGCCACTCCAACCAAACTATATTGCAGGCAATCTCCTCAATCTGCTGGTGCATCTACAGGCTGATTTGCGAGGCTGTGACTTTTCCGAGCTAACCGTGTGGCAAGCCGATTTGCGGCAGGTTAACCTGGCAGGAGTCAATTTTCGCAAAGCTGATTTGGCAAAATCAGTGTTTACTGAAACCTTAGGTGGCATTATTTCATTAGCTTTTACCCCGGATGGCGAACGATTAGCAACGGGCGATGCAGACGGAAAGCTCCGCTTGTGGCGGGTGGCGGATGGAAAACAGCTGATGACGCTTCAAGGACATGGGAGTTGGGTTTGGTCGGTGAGCTTTAGCCCCGATGGTCAGCAGATCGTTAGTGGCAGCGAGGACTCTGCCATTTGCTTATGGAATGTTGCATCTGGTCAGTGCCTGAAAACCTTACAGGGAAAGACGAATGGTGTACGCTCTGTCAGCTTTAGTCCCGATGGTCAGCAGATCGCCAGTAGCAGCGAGGATTCTACCATTTGCTTATGGGATGTTGCATCTGGTCAGTGTCTTAAAACTTTACAGGAGAATACTGAGCGAGCTTTGACGATCAGCTTCAGTCCCGATGGTCAAACTCTCGTCAGTGGTGGTGATGATGCTGCCATTCGCCTGTGGAACGTGCAAAATGGTAAATGCCTCAACGTGTTACACGGTCATACGGGTTGGATTTGGTCAGTCAGCTTCAGCCCGGATGGTCAGCAGATCGCGAGCAGCGGTGATGATGCTACCATTCGCTTGTGGAACGTGGAAAACGGTCAATGCCTTAAGGTGTTGCATGGTCATACAAACAGCATTCAGTCAGTCAGCTTCAGCCCGGATGGTCAGCAGATCGCGAGCAGCGGTGATGATGCTACCATTCGCTTGTGGAACGTGGAAAACGGTCAATGCCTTAAGGTGTTGCATGGCCATAAAGGTCGCATCCGGTCAGTCAGCTTCAGCCCGGATGGTCAGACACTAGCTAGTGGTAGCAATGATTTCTCCATCCGTCTGTGGGATGCCCAAAACGGTTTGTGTCTCAAAGTACTACAGGGAAATTCTTGTGGTATCCACTCTATTAGCTTCAGCCCGGATAGTCAGACAGTGGTTAGTGGCGGAGAGGATACTGCCATTCGCTTATGGGATGTGCACAACGGTCAGTGCTTTAATACGCTGCACGGTCAAACCCGTTGGATTTATTCTGTCAACTTCAGTTCTAATGGTCAATTTTTGGTGAGTGGCAGTACCGATCAAACTGTCGCGTTGTGGAATGTGCAAGAGGGTCGGTGTTTAAGAATATTGCACGGTCATACGGATTGGGTTTGGTCAGTCAGCTTTAACCCTAATGGTCAGCAGATTGCAAGCAGCAGTCAAGATACTACCGTGCGGTTATGGAGTATACCAGAGGGTAAGTGCCTCAAGGTATTACAAGGTCATAAAGGCTGGGTTCAGTCTGTTAACTTCAGTTCCGATGGTCAGTTTTTGGTAAGTGGCAGTGATGACCGAACCTTGCGATTGTGGAATGTTCAAGACGGTCACTGTTTCCAAGTAATACACGCTTCCAGGGGCATCTGCTCCGTTCGCTTCAGTCCTGACGATCAAACCTTAGTCACTGGACATTTTGATGCTACTGTCCGCCTATGGGATATCCACAGCAGCCAATGTCTCAAGGTGTTGCACGGTCACACGGGTTGTGCCTGGTCGGTCAACTTTAGCCCAGATGGTCAAACTTTAGCAAGCGGTAGTTTCGATGCTTCGATTCGCTTATGGAATGTGTACAACGGTCAATGTCTCAACATCTTGCAGGGTCACACAGAAGCAGTCTTTGCCATCAGCTTCAGCCCAGATGGTCAAACACTTGCCAGTGGCAGCCACGATGAAACGATTAAGCTTTGGGATGTGAGAACGGGTGAGTGTCTCAAAACGCTGAGATCTGATCGCCTGTATGAGGGTATGAATATTAAAGGTGTTCAAGGATTAACAGCAGCGCAACTTGAAACGCTCTTGGCATTAGGGGCCGTCGAAGATTAATGCCCGCAATCTATGTCAATGTTAAAGTTACTAGAGAAGTTCATATTGCTGGGCAGAAAAACGGTTTGGCCAGTGAGATTGGCATGAGCGACAGAATTCTGTCATATTCTATATTTGTCCACGAAAAGGCAATTCTACGTTTCATCACCCACTTTTTGCTACCATTAAACATTAAAGGGCAATGAACGGATCAATGTATGAACAAAGGCACGTTATTCGATAAAGTTTGGGACTTGCACGCAGTTGGTATGCTACCGTCGGGACAAACACAACTATTTATAGGACTACATTTAATCCATGAGGTCACCAGTCCCCAAGCCTTTGCTATGCTACGAGAAAGAGGGTTAAAAGTACTCTTTCCTGATCGCACTGTTGCCACAGTTGACCATATTGTACCTACCGACAACCAAGCACGTCCTTTTGTCGATACCTTGGCAGAAGAGATGATGCAAGCGTTAGAAAATAGCGTCCAGGAACACAATATTCGCTTTTATAATATTGGTTCCGGTAGTCAGGGAATAGTCCATGTCATCGCTCCAGAACTTGGACTTACCCAACCCGGAATGACGATCGCTTGCGGTGATAGTCATACCTCAACTCACGGTGCATTTGGTGCGATCGCATTTGGTATTGGTACCAGCCAAGTTCGCGACGTGTTGGCATCGCAAAGTCTAGCACTATCCAAATTAAAAGTCCGTAAAATCGAAGTTAACGGTACATTGAAACCTGGAGTCTATGCTAAAGACGTAGTTCTCCACATCATTCGCACCCTAGGTGTTAAAGGTGGTGTTGGTTACGCTTACGAGTTTGCCGGAACCACCTTTGAAAATATGAACATGGAAGAACGGATGACTGTTTGTAATATGGCGATCGAGGGGGGTGCAAGATGCGGTTACGTCAACCCTGATCATGTCACATACGAGTATCTAAAAGGACGCGACTTTGCCCCCAAAGGTGCAGAATGGGATAAAGCCGTGGCTTGGTGGGATTCTTTAAGAAGCGACCAAAATGCAGAGTATGATGATGTAGTTGTCTTCCAAGCTGAAGATATTCCCCCCACCATTACCTGGGGAATCACCCCCGGTCAAGGTATCGGAGTTGACCAAACAGTGCCAAGTCTTGAACAATTAGCGGAAGATGACAGATTTGTCGCTCTTGAAGCTTACGAATATATGGATTTGGCTCCGGGACAAGCGATTAAAGGGACAAAAGTAGATGTATGCTTTATTGGTAGCTGCACCAATGGACGTATCAGTGATTTGCGAGAAGCCGCAAAAATTGCCCAAGGTAAACAGGTTGCTCTTGGAGTAAAAGCTTTCGCTGTCCCTGGTTCGGAACGGGTGAAAAAACAAGCGGAAGCCGAAGGACTTGATCAAATATTTGTTAGTGCTGGTTTTGAATGGCGTGAAGCTGGATGTTCGATGTGTTTAGCAATGAACCCCGACAAATTGCTGGGAAGGCAAATCAGCGCTTCTTCTTCTAATCGTAACTTTAAAGGTCGTCAAGGTTCTGCTTCTGGACGCACATTATTAATGAGTCCAGCAATGGTTGCAGCTGCTGCGATCACTGGTGTTGTATTCGATGTACGTGAGTTGCTTTAAGAGGGAAATATGGGGAACGAGAAAATAATTACTGTAAAACTTATTCCCCATTCCCTATTTTTTATTCCTCATTCCCCACAATCATGGTTAGCGAAGTAAAATCAATTTCCGGTTCTAGTATTCCCTTAGTAGGCAATGATATTGATACTGATCGCATCATTCCTGCTCGTTTTTTGAAATGTGTCACCTTCGATGGGTTAGGAGAACATGCTTTTGCAGATGATAGAAAAGCGCTGAATGGGGCACATCCTTTCGACCAACCACAGTATCAAGGTGCCAAAATTTTAGTGGTCAATCGGAACTTTGGCTGTGGTTCTTCACGAGAGCATGCACCCAAAGCAATTGGTGACTGGGGCATTCAAGCTTTAATTGGTGAAAGTTTTGCGGAAATCTTTTTCGGTAATTGCGTAGCTAACGGAGTGCCCTGCGTTACTGTAGATGCTGCAACATCTAAAAAATTGCTTGAACTAATAGCAGCAAACCCGCAGGTGAATGTGACTGTGAATTTAGAAACAATGCAGGTGCAATGTGGTGATTTCACAGGTAACATTTCGATGGGTGAAGGTGCGAGAAATATGTTTGTTTCTGGTTCTTGGGATGCTTGCGGTCAACTGGTCGCACAAGCAGAACAGGTTAAAGCTACTGCGGTAAAGTTACCTTACATGGCTTGGAACATTTGTGATAAGTTAGAATAGCGTGCATTTTGTCAATATCTCTATGTACTGGAGTTTAGACCAGGGGAATAGCGGAGCGCTATCTTCTCCCAAGGGGAGACGCTGCGCGAACGACTTTCGTAGCGCAGATCGCAGCTTACAGCAATTTTCAGGTAAATAGACCACAGTCGTAGGGGCGAACGGCTGTGACGCTCGAAGACTCGCTAACGCTACGCTAACGCCCTTACAAACAGTGTGGTTCATTTATATGAAAACGGCTGTAAATTCCGACCCTTTTTTGCGGCGATTTGTACTTAGCTTGTGCGATCGCTTACGGAAAGACAATTTTAGGATCCGGCGCATGTCCCAGATAAAGATAAGCAGCCGATCTCAGCACAATTTCAGAATAGAGAATTTTTTGGATCTCTAAACTCGGCACACGTGTTGCTGTAAAGTTGTAAGAGTCATATCGTTACCCTCATACCCTTGAACTACCTTTACTCTGACAAGTTTTTTCAACAATGTCTTTGAGCTAGCTCATAGTTGAAATTTCCAGCCCTGCCCGAGATCCCGTACTGGCTAGTTTATTTGTACTGGCTCTTTTTCTGCCTCTTTTATAATGCTACTAGTCTGGGCGTCAATCTCCGCCCGAATAGACTCAGGTAAAGCGGCTCGGTTGGCCATATGGGGGCTGTGGAAGGTTTCTTGAATATTAGGTTGTTGGCAAGCAATCATCGTTTTAACGTGTTCAAGTTCGTCATCCCGAACAGCAACAAACACATCGTAGAGATTTTCGATTTTGGGACGACGGAACTCGCTAGGGTTAGTGATTTGAAATTCCTCAAACATGTAGAGATCGCCGTCTCGATAGTAATTGACAGCGACATCTGGCGCAGGTAATTTCTTTAGTTCTTCACCATGCTCTCTGAGAAAGGCGTCGTATGTGTGATAAGCGTGTTCCTCCACAAACTGCATAAAACGATAGGCAGAGCGGGGGGTGATAAGATATACTCCCACAATAATCCAGTAGTAAACAAAGGCTCCAGTGTGGGCGACAAAGCGATCTATGGCATAGCGATTGCCTCCTAACGACTCCGAAATAAGCAGGTGATGGAGTTCGTTCCAAGATTCGGAAAAGTGAACTTTCAACCAATCGGATTTACGCCACCAGCCCATTGTTTCGTAGAGGTGCAGGACGGAGGTGTAAGCGAAGTAGGGAACGCGAGCAATAGTTTCTAAAACGAAGAATCGCGGATGGAGACGCTGGCGATAAAACGTATTCAACAGTGCTTCTAAAAAGTTAACAAGGAATCTAATCATGGTGTTAATCTCTTTAATGTATTTTGATAAAGAATTTTGTACTCTACTTTGCAATCTCCGAAAATTAATTATGCGTTCGTTGAAACCCTTGGTAGGGGCGAACGGCTTTCCTCGCCCCTACATCCGGAACTGGAGATGTCTAATGATCGAGAAAGGTAACGTTTTTCTCCACGTGTTCACGGCTTATGTGCAGATGATTAGCCTGGAAATCAGGATCGGAATAGCCAACGGCTAAGCCACAAATGATTAATAATTCTGGTGAAATATTCAACTCGCTGCGAATAATTTCGGGATAACCCGCTAGTGAAACCTCTGCACAGGTACCAAGACCGCGAGCGGTTAGGCACAAAATTAGTGTTTGTAGATACATTCCCACACTTAAGGCATCCGCAACGCCTAGATCTTGGTGCATACAGACGATACCAACCACTGGTGCGCCAAAAAATTCGTAATTCCGCAGAACCGCTAGCTGTCTATTCGCTTTATCTTCACGAGCAATCCCCATCGCCCCATAAACTTGCGCGCCTAGTTCTTGGCGGTAATGCTGGAAAGCCTCTGGTAGTGGAGGAATGTTAGGCTGCTGCTGCTTTGCTTGGTTTAGCAAAGCCTCTTGGAGACGATCTCGGCGGACGCCTTCAGCAAACACTACTCGCCATGGCTGAATATTTGAATTCGACGGCGCGTGCTGCGCTAGAGCGAGGGCTTCATCAAGCAAAGTCCGTGGCACTGGTTGAGATAAGAATTTGCGTGTTGAATGCCGATCTTTAATAGTTTGGTCGAGATTAAACATATTAAATCAACTTCTGATTTGTAAGTGGGGAGTTGTCATACCATTCACTTAAAGGTTGATGCATGTGGCAAATAGGGAGAAAAGGAGAACAAGGGAGAGGGTTTGTATATAAAATAGACATAGGAGCGAAAATTAATTATGCGTTCGTCAAAACCCCTGGTAAGAGCGAGGAAAGCCATGACGCTCGTTCGCATGATTGCGTCTCCACGAGTGAGAAGACTCGCGCTTCGCTACGAAGATCGCCCTTACATCATTTCCGGAGATGTCTAATAAGAGTGAAATAGTTTCAGTGACTGTGCAAGTGTGTTTCACCTGAAGAGGAATAAACTTGAGAGAACTCATATAACCCTCTCTGGTTGCTGTATTGTTTTCAATGTCCATATGCTGATCCCAATCCCCAATCCATCGATGATTAAGGTGAGAATTGCTGTGATTTGGAAAAGCAACCCCCAACCTGCAAAAGCAACCCGAGAAACATGATCAGGACTAATCACAATGAAGTGATGATAGACACCAAACAAGATTGCGCCCGTCATGGAACTGAGTAACAGCCAGTTACCAAGGCGATAGAACTGCGTCCAGAGTAAAGCGGTTGAAATAACTGGAGCCAGCAGAATTACCACACCAACAAACCAGATCTGAAGGAGCGAAAGGGGAACGGGGATTTCCGCATGGGCGAAACCGTGTAGAGTATGAGCGATCGCGTGAATAACCACAATCACAGTTCCAATTTGAGCAACCTTCATCAAGATTTCCCCCTAAATGATTAATTGGCATGAGCAACGACGGCGTTAACCATCCATTCCAAAGATCGAGGCTGAAAGTTTAATTCGCGGTTTATGTAGCATACGATACGCCGTGCATCCGCGTACCGTAATAGACAGCATTCGCGATCGCATCCTCAACCGAGACATGGGGTGGCAGTGCCACATTCAGCCATCGCACATAAGCTGGGAGCCACTCTCGCACCGAAGAGGGTTGATCATCCGTAATCAGATAAATGCCAGAATTACCCCGTTCGACTGCTGCCATTGCTACTTCCAGTTCTTGCTTAAGTCAGTGCAAATGTGTTTTAACTATTTTGAATAAGTTGTCTCTATTCTTCGGTGTTTGCCCCATTTAGACCACGCAAGTTTCTGAAGATAAGGCTTAAGTTAAATTTAACTTAAGTGCCCTGAATCGCGATCGCAAATCTCCACTCTTCACTTGAGAAGACGTACAGAAAGAGAATCAGCTATAGTTTGCTTAGGGGCAGAGTGAGTCTATTCCCCGATGCTTAAGTTGGAGCTTAACTTCCAGGGCAAACGCATCTAAATTTTATGCTTTTATGCTTATGAGGTGCAACATCGCGTCAGCTTCGGAGCTTGTTTGCCGAAGTAAGTCCAGGCTAGTAGTCCACCACGCACTGGAATTGCCGCTTGCAAAACGCCTGAGTGAAGATTCTGACCATGAATTTTCCCAATATTTATCTCAAGCTGAATTTCCCGAGCTAATTTTTCTCTTTCCGTAGCAAAATTAGGCTCTTTAGCCATCACTGATTACAAGTGTTCAGCAACTTTGTCTAAATCTGGCTGGGAACCAGTGTCGGCGTTTTCTCATAATGTTTATAGTTTGGCTCTTTCCCGCATCTTGTCCCAAATCTTTTTCCGTTGGATAAACTCACAATTCCCACATCAAACGCCACAACTAACTACGCCGTCTGTGCTCAAACTGTAGAACTGATAGCCTAAATTTAGATAAAATGTGATGGCGATCGCGTTTGAACCCTGAATAATTACTAACTGGAGTTTAGACTACCGCAAGACAAAATGACTCAGGAACACTGAGTGGACAAGC
>JAQYWN010000882.1 GCA_029379265.1 Rhizonema sp. NSF051 | reverse complement strand
CATCAATAGATATTGTAGAAAACTTTCATAAAATGTTTCTACAAAGAGGATTATTATCATACGTATTTTATTAACCTGAAAACCATTTTAGCTTCCGGGAGAAAATCACTCTAGATCTTTTTTACCCTCAAAAGCCTTTATGGTGGCAAAACGTTTACACTTTATGGATTAAAAGAATTATACCTCAAATTGTCATCCCTTTTATTGAAGACCCCACTCCCTATAATTATTTAGGGCAAAGCATTATTAATGCTTTGACTATTAGCGATTTTCAACTGTTTTTAGAAAAGCATGGTGCAGATGTTAGCCAAACTAATACATATACGGGAGGAGCAGCAGGACGATTAATTGCAGTTCGGAAGAATCCATAATTGATTATTGGTTGAATTTTGAAGCTTATGAAAACTCTTAGCTAATTTTAATGAAGATGTACATAGGTTAGGTTGCTCCGAAAATCTTAACACTTGTATGGGTTATACTAATGCTAACCTATCCTACAAGTGAGCAGGGATACCTATGTATATCAAAGAATTTGAGCTAATAGATTATACAAAAAGACAAATTCGTAGTGAACAGCAGTTTTCAGAATTGGCAAATATCTTATCTATTTTTGCAGAACAGAGAATATATGAACGAACCTGAGTTATCTAATCCTAATTCATCTACAGTTTCTCCTGAATTAGCAACAAAATTACATGGAGATGACAAAGCAATCTATATCCGCACACTATTTGATAATATTTCTACCCGGTATGATTTTATTAGAACTCTGATTTTTCTTGGTCATACTAGCCTATGGTATCGTCAAGCACTCTCGGATCTAGACTTGAAAGCAGGAGATAAAATACTTGATGTCGGCTGTGGAACCGGAGAATCAACACGATATTTGATTAACCGTTATCCAGGAATAAATATTGAAGGCATGGATCTTTCTTCTGGTATGTTGAATGAAGCACGTCGTCTAAGTCCTGCGCTGACCTGCTTTGAAGGTGATGTGTGTGCAATTCCTTGTCCTAACTCAACTTATGACTTTGTACTCACAACTTTCACATTCCGCAATTTTCCTGAGCGCAATCTTGCGCTCGCCGAAATGTTACGGGTATTGCGTCCCGGTGGTCGATTACTGATACTTGATCATTTTTATCCTCAAAAACCGCTTTGGCGCAGCATATATACTTTTTGGATGCGGAGGATTGTTCCCCAAATTGTCAAACCTTTTATTGAAGATCTGAGTCCCTATCGTTATTTAGCTGAGAGCATTATTAATGGTTTGAGTGTGACTGACTTTAAACTCCTTCTGGAGCATTGTGGGGCTTGTGTCCTCCAAACCAATACTTACACTGGGGGAGCAGCAGGTAGAGTGATTGCAGTGCGTCAACAAGAAAATATTGAGTTAATAGATTAACTCCTATCTTGCACCACTGTCTTGTTGCCAAAATCAAAGCCCAAAAAACTTATGATTTCGTAAGGCTAGCAGTGCCTACCCTATCCTTCTTGAGAAGGTGCAAGATGTCAGTTAATAGATTGGGTGAAGCGAAGTATATCTGTAAGACTTAGCCAAGGAAAGTCTTGTGGGAATTACGAGTCATTTGCTAACATGACCTCAAAATAATCACTTAATTCATACATTCAACAATTTAGAGTGAATCCTGATATATGATAACACCTATAAAACAATTAAAATATCGAGCTCAAGAGAATTGGCTGTTAGGTTATAACTCTTTAGAATTCCTCACTTTAACTGAAGATTTATTCCAGTATTTTGTCAACCCTATTCCTCAAAAAATATTATTGGCAGAACCAGATCCAATTCTCTTTCTTGCCAGTTTTATTGCCGCTTGCTCAAGGGGTCATCATATTTTCTTAGCTAATCCAACTTGGGGTTTGTCGGAATGGCAACAAGTTTTAGATTTAGTTGCACCTGATATCGTCTGGGGTAACTGCGAATGCGCTCAACAGTGTTATAAGAGTTGGCGATCATCTCGTCTCAGCAATACAAATCAATCAGTAAATCCGCTCATAAGTCAGGCAAATAGCCTGATTATGATTCCCACCGGTGGTTCATCAGGGAAGATTCGCTTTGCTATGCATACTTGGCAGACTCTCATGGCATCAGTGCAAGGCTTTCGAGAGTATTTCCAGCTTAGGGAAGTTAACTCTATATGTGTGCTGCCACTGTATCATGTTAGCGGTTTGATGCAATTTATGCGTTCTTTTTCATCCGGTGGTCAATTCTTGGTTTTACCATTTAAAGAACTCAAATCAGGTAAATTAACTAATTTTGACCCACAGGAATTTTTTATATCCTTGGTACCGACGCAATTACAAACTATACTTAATGATTCTCACTTGACGGCTTGGTTATCTCGATGTTCTACCGTTTTACTTGGTGGTGCGCCTGCTTGGGATGAACTATTGGAGAAAGCGAGATTTCATAATATTAGACTTGCTCCTTCATATGGAATGACTGAAACAGCTTCCCAGATTGCTACCCTGAATCCAGCCAGCTTTCTCAATGGCAAGAAAGATAGTTATCGAATTCTACCACATGTAAATCTAAAAATTTGTAATGAAAAGGGAAAATGCTTAGATTCTCAACAAACAGGTTTTATTGCTATTTCTAGCCCATCGTTGGCGCTTGGTTATTATCCTGAACTCTTTTCTGAATCAGGTGTTTTTTATCCAGACGATATTGGTTTTGTAGATGAA
The DNA here is from genome assembly GCA_029379265.1 of Rhizonema sp. NSF051. Taxonomy (GTDB): domain Bacteria; phylum Cyanobacteriota; class Cyanobacteriia; order Cyanobacteriales; family Nostocaceae; genus Rhizonema. The sequence continues at coordinate 668 of JAQYWN010000882.1, read as the reverse complement.
GAAGGTGTTCTCCAAATAATTGGACGTAGCAGCGATAAAATAATTACTGGTGGAGAAAATGTTTTTCCCTGTGAAGTAGAAACTGCTATTAGATCAACTGGAAGAGTGAAAGATGTGTTTGTAGTTGGTAAACCAGATAACTATTGGGGACAGATTATTAGTGCTGTTTATGTGCCGACAAATCTAGATATTTCTCCTCAACAACTACGAGAGGCACTCGTGGGTAAAATAGCTCATTTCAAAATCCCTAAATTATGGCTAAAAATTCAAGAGATACCTAGAAATGAACAAGGTAAAATTAATCGCCAACAAATTCAGGAATTATTAAGCCAACATCAATCAGAGCTATAGCGCGGTATTACGCGCATAATCTCGGCAAGAAAAGCTACCAAAAAAGAGCGACGGCTGTATGAAGAAAGAAAAATTTTCTCCTGATATGTCCCTGGAAGAGCGGGAAAAAAGACTTTTGGAGATGTCCGACGAAGAGATCGATCTCTCTGACATCCCGGAGTTGGACGAGGAATTCTTCAAGAACACGAAACTCGTCGAGCGAAAGCCAAGAACTGAAGCGATAAGCATCAGAATTGATATAGATGTTCTCCAATGTCGTCATACTCAGATCTTGCACCTGACCGGATAAACCCTGAATATGCATATAAAGAGCAGAA
>JAQYWN010000881.1 GCA_029379265.1 Rhizonema sp. NSF051 | reverse complement strand
AAATTAGATTGATTAATATCAACTTACAGCAATCTTATATAGGTGGTGAACATTATAGCAACGATATCATTTTTCTGTTCCCTGTTAAGACTTCCCTCCCATACGAGTTAGTTCAGAAATAAAACCGGATTCCTATAGAGGGTATTGCTCGAAGATTTTTTGTTTTTCGCGCTCATACTCTCCTTGAGTAATCAATTCATCAGCTAACTCCTGTTTTAGGCTTTCCAACTTTACACGCCTTTCTGTTTTATTAACACTAATTATTTCAGCGGGAATAGCTGGTGTATTTACTGAATTTTCCTGTGTCGCCAGTTTTCGATGTTGAGAAAAGTTAAACCGCTCATCCATTTTTTTTCGGAAACGATTAATAATTCCCTCTTGATATATATAGTCTGTACTTATGGGAGTGCCGACTACTGATGCTTTATAAGGATAATTAGGACTATCTTCTGGTAATTTATCTACTTCCTTTACAAACTCCCTGAGTTTAGGTAAATATTCATTGTCCCAAAGTTCAGGTTGTCTAGCTATGGCATCAATCTCATTGTTTAAAAGTTGTAGCAAAGCTTCAGTCATATCTTTACGTTTAGCCAGTTCCTCCAAAGCTTGACTCCATTCTGGACATAGAGAGGCAGTGTTATAACTATCGCGTAATGAATCATAATACTGAAACTCTAATAGTTGATTGTTCTGGTTTCTTTCTAATAACTTCAAGGCTATAGAAGGATAAAAAACATCCTCCAATTCTTCCATTTTTTTGGCATCAGGCGGGATAATGTCAGGGAAGGAAGCATTATAATCGTTATGAAGAAAAGATGTAGCAGAATTCTGTTCACGTAGGTAGGGATTTCTCATTCTTTCCAGGCTATTTATCAGTCGGAGAGGAAAACCAGCATATTCATTCACAATTAAAATTTCGTCATCAGCTTGCATTACTTTTAATATACTTGTTTCAACTCCTAACTCTTGTTCTAGTAAAGTTTTAAATTGTCGTACTTCTATTTCATCTGTATCCTTAAAACCGATTAATTTACTACCTTTCGCTGGATCTTCGCGAAAATAAGGATCACTTAAGTTTAGACGTAGCAATGGTTCAGCTTCTTGCATAATTTGTGCCAAACGAGTTGAACGCACTGCTGAGTACTTTTCCATAAAGCGTTTAATGACAGAGTTGACAATATTAATACTTCGAGAAGCAAATAATTTATCAACATTGAGATCGATTTCTTTTTGCAACTGATTTGGAGTAGTGCTTTCTCTGTCTATAAAACTTACCAAAGATAGTTTACTGTCAGTTTGTGCTGTAATTGTTGAACTTACTAACACGAACTGGCGGCGTAAATCATCTTCTGGTAAAATAGTTTGATAACAGCGATCAATATCCTCACCATCAAATATTGCTTCGCCGCTCATTTCATCAAAATTTAATTGTCGCAAATCTTTATCTTGCTTTTCATATAAATTTTGTAAGTCTTCTAATAAACTACTAAACGCAGCCACTTGAGTTGTTCTCTCTTGAAGATGCCTTTGCAAGTTATTAACAATTTTTATTGACTCTTGAACAACTGTGACATCAAAATTATGCTGAATAATTTTGCTGACTTCCAGCACTGAGGTTTTGGCTTCATCTTGGAATTGGCTATTTTTATTATTGAGAACAGGAATCCCACGTTTCTGTTCAATATCCTCAATATTTTGTTCAATGTCTCGCCATTTTTTGTCTAAATATTCTAAAGATTTTTCTCCACCATCATCAGCAACTTTATCTTGTAAATTTAGTTGATAATTTTGTAATTCATGTTGCAAAGCATCTAGCCAATCACGGGTACTCTTCATGGAAAAATTAGAATCTGTCGGCGTAAGTAGTTGACTTAGATAATCATCAATATTAGTCTTGAGTTCTTTGGTGATATTTGGAGAAATCTGTATTAGTCTCGTCAGCCAAATTCCCCTCGTACTCTCCGTTTCACCTGGCTGAACTTTGCGGAATTGTTCTCTAAACTCTCTTGATAATTGCCCACGAATATCATTGCGGTTCTCACGCTTTTGACATTCGGAAATTTGACGCTCTAATTTATTCCTCCATTCACTGAGAGTTTTCCGAAAAGTCTTGTTACTCTCTTGAACAGATTCTGATAACTTAGTCGCAAAATTATCCTTTTTTTCTAGGTCGTTATGCCAATGATACTGAATGAGGAATTGCTCAATTAATTTTAAGGGATCTGGGCTTTGACCTTTACCGTTTAACCAAAACTTAACTAGCTCTAAACTAACGCGGTTTAAGGCAATTTGTACAATCTTATCACGAGGAAAATAAATAGCCGCCAATCCAAATGTTAAATACCGCTGGCTATTGGGACGTGGGTGCTTATCCCACTGAATCATATGTTGTAGAAAGTTGTCTCTATTACCTTTAATTGCTGGTGCTAACTCACTGGAAAAATCTAAAGCAATCTTATGAGCAATAACATTGCATAGCTTACCTTGTCCAAGAATCGAATATTCGCCTCCTGTTTGACTAGAGACTAAATAGGTGTAGTCAAATGGTGGACGCTGTTCTTGGACAAAAGCTAAATTTTCAATATCATAAACTGCTTCAAATTTTGTGCCTGGTGTGCTATAATAATTTAATTCTTTGAGAGCAGCGTAAGTATTAGCACTCATACTGGGAGTATTGCCATACAGTTCTGGGCTAATTACTAAATACCCGAAAATTTTGGCGCTTTGATCGCTATAAAGATGTCTGAGAGCATAGGCAACATCCAAAAACATCCCGCTACCTGTACCGCCACAAAGAGAACCGACTACAAAAATACTCAATCCAGGTTCGACTTTTAACCCAGTTTTTAGCAATAAAGAATCATGTCCTCTAGTACGCCTTTCTGCAGTCTCAATTGCTGTTTTAATCTTGTTATAATTGTGAAAAAAAGCTAGCCTACCTACAGGTCTAATACCTTTGGCACCTTCTTCAACTGCTTTAATATTTCGCAATAGTTGTGGTGGGAACCATCTGGCAATATGCTCGTAAGGTCCATAACGAGTATATTCTGAGCGCCGTTCCAATCCTTGAACAAACATAGTAACTTCGTTGGAGGACATTGTAGCACTGACTTTTTCTGCCTCTTTAAAACTGAGGTCAACGCCATGATAGCTACTTCCTGTACGAATACCAGTTACTTGGGTTGCGGCTTTATCGGTGTCAATGTGAACAAAACTTATGATTGGGAGGTTGCTTAAATCTCCATAACGGTCAACAACTAAACGTCTAATTCGCATTAAAAAATCGCGTCCCGTACCTCCTAATCCTATACAAATTGTACGGCTAATTCCTCTATATTGTACGTTTTTTGCATTTACTTGATTCATGGTACGTTCTCACATATTAT
>JAQYWN010000880.1 GCA_029379265.1 Rhizonema sp. NSF051 | reverse complement strand
ATGTCTTTTCTGTTTGACCTGTTTCAAAACTGGGGCTTATATCCTTAATTAAACAATTAAAAATTATTTATTGTTTTTCATTTTTTATTTTTTATTTTTCATTCAAAAAGGAAGGAAGGAGACAGGAAGTTGATTTTCTCCCCCTCCCCCTCTCATTGTTGGCTAAGTTCAATGATATTGCCATCTGGATCTTGGGTGAAGAGGGCGGCTCTACCCGAGGCGCTGGGTTGGATTAAGCAGTTATAATTCAGGAGTTGCTGTTTGGCGGCTTCTAGATCGACGACTGAGAGAGCGATGTGAGAATTGCGTCCCCATTTTTCGTTTTGAGGTTCAATCTTGGTAGTTGGCGCAACAATAAGGTGAATTTGATAGTTGCCGATTTGATACCATGTACCTGGAAACTTTAAAGAGCGTTCAACTTTCGATAATGCTAAAACTTTGCTATAAAAATGCTCGGATCGCTCTAAGTCAGTCACGAGAATGGCTGTATGGAGACACTGGGTAATCTGCATTGTTTTTTGTCAGGTGGGTTTAAATTATCTCACCTTGAAAGTGGTGTAAGTCAAAAAAAATCAACACGATGATGTACTTCATAATTGCTTATGACCAATGTAATTCATCCTCGATATCCCCACGAAATTCAGCAATTTTAAAATCTTCTTCCGTTGATTGTTTATTTCCAGAAAACATACCAACCTGCATAATTTGCTTTTTTTGTTGCTTTTTTTTGTTCTAAAAAAGTTAGAATAATACGGCTTTGTGATACATCAGATGGTAATTCAGAAAGTTCTATCTTACCATTTTTGTAAACTCCTTCAATTGATTGCAACATTCTTTACACATAATTTACATGAGTGTAAATTATAAAGTTGACACCATCAGTCTAATAATTTTCTTAACAAAAATATTGCTAACACTGTGGTGCGATCGCACTCTCCATTAAAAGATTATTTTGTGCGTTGCCTTTGGCCACTGCTTAATACCATTTCACACTTAGGCTTGATACAAATGATGGTTTGTAATTCTTTCCTCCCCAGCTCCCCTGCTAGCTATTTGTATCAACTTTAAAGTGAAACAGTATAAGCCGTGTTTTTTGACTTCGCCAACAGTATCCTTTGCTACTCAATGTCCTAAACGCCAAATTTCTTTGAGCTTATCAATTAGCCGTTCTTGGCGCTTGTCGATTACTTCAGGTGTCCATTCTTGTTCCATTAGCACTTGCGTAGTTAACGCGAAATTTGAAACACCTGTTTTAGTAGTGAAATACTGCTGCTTTTTCCGTTCAAAATCGTAGTTCTGCGCCTCACTATTTTTACAGGAAGAGAGCAAAACTAAGTTGCCTAGACGATGGACATATTTCTCTCGTTCTTCCTGGGTGGGAAACCAATTCACCCACAAGCTGCCGGGATTTGGATTTTGCGGCAGCACATGCTCAACAGTAATGTGAGAAAAATTATATGAAGCCTTTCCTTCTGAAAGTGCTTCGTCTAAGCGCAGTAAAACGTAACGTCGAGTTTTCTTCATTAAATAAAGGTCATCGTTGAGGATTTTGAGTATAGATTCTCGCTCTTGTGGGTTCAGTTGCAATGGTGAATCGAGTGCGTACAAGTCTTTACTATTCTCTATAGTGTGTAGCAACTTACTATAACGTTCAATGCGTTCATTAATATTAGTCCTTTGAATCATTAGACCAGAAGCCAGACGAGACAGATCCGAAAAGAAACGTACTAACAAATCAGGATTGTTATAATTTCGGGATAAATAGAAAATAGCTGGTGGTATCCAGTCAGAATTATCTATCAAGTGTAACCATCTAAACTGTAAAGTTATTTCTTCTGACCATTTTTCACTTTTGTAAGCTTGATTATTAATAATATAAAAAGCATCGGCGAGAGGAATTAGAGTTTTATCAATGAACTCTTGAGGACACTTGTATGGGCTGGGTTCAACGTCTTTAACAAATTCTTTGAGTATGCTTTCACGAGGCTTTGCCTTACCATAAATCATTCTAATGTGAGAAAACAAGCTCTTAAATGTCTCTCGTCCCAGTTTTTCTTCTAAATCTTCCCATTCCTTACTGTAATTTTCTTGTTTTTCGCCTGGAATTTTGCCGATAATTTCTGCTTTTAAAATATCTGCATGAGACAAATCCATACCCCGATTATTGAGTACAGAGAATATCCGATATGCCGAATCAATATCCGGTGTGGATACGACTACTAGGAAACATCGGCTAATGATAAATTGAGTAAGACGCAGAAGTTCAGATTCAGGAAATTGCTGTAAACGCTCCACAAATAATACTGCATTCTGCTGAAGATTCTTACAACTATCTGAAAGTTGGAGATGGCTTAATTCCTTGAGTTTGGATATTCCACCTTCATCCTGAATATATTCCTTAAAAAATCGTGCATCTCGTTCACGCAAAGTCAAACGGTAAATATTAGAAGTTCTTTCACACCAATCACCCTCCTGGTAGAGATATTTTGTCAACTTGTTTGCGTGTTCCGTGGGGATTAATAGCCGTAGAACAGCTAGTAGTATAGTCAATGTAGTCAAACGCTGTTGACCATCGACAACCTCAGCATCTGGTGTATCTCCCTTTATGAGTACAATGCTTCCTAGAAAGTAAGGGTTTATCTCATCAATCTTCTCGTTATCGTCTCCCAAGGATGTCATCAAATCATCAAGTAGTTCTCCAGCTTGCTCTGTAGTCCAAGCATAAGGACGCTGATATAGAGGAATAGTAAAGACAAAATCATTACTAAAGACTTTAGAGATGGGATATTCAGTGGCTAGGATTTTGGACGGACTCATATATATCCTTTAGTGGCGTATTCGATTACACTTTCACTCTCAATTAGTTTTCCCACAAATCATAAAAAATTTTGAGTTTAAGCGAATTAAAAAAATATCACTAGCTAGGGTTGGGAGAAACACAGTTAAACGAGAAAGGATAAGCATTCACAAAGTCCAAAAAGCTCAAACGAGGACAAGGGTGCATTTTGAAGCAGCCCCGATCATTGCTATCAATCACAAAACAGATCCACATCTTAAACTGTAGTTAGCAGAACAATTGGAACTACCTTGTGTTGCGGTCATGCGGCGATATCCTGACTTGAATGCAGTCCTTGGAAGCGATGCGACGACTCAAAGAACCGGAACGGCGGATAAAAGTTTTGCGTCGGGCGAGTTTTATCCACGAGTACCCTCCTTTCTACTTTCTTTCCTTATGGGGCAAATCCAGAGGTGATTGCACTGGTACTCAAACGTCTGATTGACTGTGGTCATGTGCCTGAAGCGCTTCGCATTGCCTACCTGATTACAAAAAATTAGGGTGTCGGGGGTAGGGTGTGGGGTGTGGGGTTTGAAAAAGATCCTACATTCG
>JAQYWN010000879.1 GCA_029379265.1 Rhizonema sp. NSF051 | reverse complement strand
AGCGGTAGCGATAGCGTCAGCGTTAGCGACGGAGGAGCGTCGGAACGAGCGTCACCCGAAGGGAGAGGGGTTGGGGTGGAGTTCCTTTTTATGGGTTGTGATTTTACGGACATGATCTAACACCATCTTACGGTGGAGCAGCGGCTGAAAGTTTCCTTGCTTCGACTCAATGGACATAAGCGAGAAATGATATAGGGGCGTTCCCGCAGGAGCGCCCCTACCAAGTGTTTTGACAAACTCATAATTAATTTTCACTCCAAGCCCATTAATGAGAGCGATTGATGCCCAACAAGCGAATACCAAATAGCTTTTCTTCTATCTGGCAATTTGGCAACTACTTCACTGTAACGACAAGTATTGTGTAAATAAGTTAACTACAGTTTAATAGCTCACAAAAAGAAGAGTGCTTTTTTTGAAATGGGAAACGCTTCAATTCCCATTCCCCAAACAGTGAACCCACCAAAATGCAATCCAGGTGGGTTCATTGTTTAGGGGTGATACGGATGTGGATGTGCGCCATTGCCATGCCATCGCTTTATTCGTCGCTAAAGAGCGCAAATGTCTTGGTTGTACAAAAAATACTCATATATCTAAATATTTTTACTAGGTAGGCAACCGCGATCGCATTTTGGGTTGCGTGGGTCAGGAAGTTTGCGGTTGCTATTAAGCAGAACGACAAACATAGATAAAAGCAAAATTTATTTAAATATTTCTATAAATAAATTTGGCATCAAAACCGAGATTATTCTGATGACTGAGTATAGTTTTTTGCCAGACAATACTAAATATCGAGTCTTCTTTTATGAGAATTTATGGCAGATAGCGACCAGGTAGAATCTACAGACGACCAGACTATCGACCTAGGCATCGACTCTCCCCAGGAGATAACCTCTGAAGCAGGATACTGGAATTTAAAGGAATTAATGAAGCGATACGGGATTAAGAAAAGTGCGTTAAATAAACGTATAGAGTATTTAGAAATAGAACCTAATAAGACGAATAAAAAAAGGTGCTTTCTCTACAGCCAAGAGCAAGTAAATTATATGGATGACCTGCATTTTTATATCAAGACGAATAGAAAGATGGCAGGTTTCCCAGTCTCGAAACTAAATGAACTCAAGGAGCATGTAAAAGAAACAGCCATTGTCCCCTTGACTGAAGAAAGCCAACCGAAGACTAGCTTTATAGCAAACTACCAACACATAACTAGGAATTGGGTAGACTTTTCAATTATATTTTTAATGAGTGCAATTGTTGCGGTAAATGGAGTATCAATTGTTTCAGCTATTGCCACAGTAGCAGGAGCGATCAAACTATTTCTCCTCCCTTGTAAAAATAGTAATTCACAAAGGTACACTCCAACACCACAACCTGAGGCAGAATTGCCAGTCGTGTCCAAAATGAATACAGAGCCTAAAATGTTCCGGATTTATCGGCAGGGAGATTTTAATAGAATCGTAGCTTCCCTTTTAGCCAATAGTTCCATTCTTGTAGTTGGGGCGCAGGGAAGTGGAAAATCTTTTCTTGCGTCGGCTGTAATCGAAAAGCTCAGAGACGATGGTTTTAATGTCGCATCCGTTGAACCCGCAACCAGCAAACAGATGTTGCTGAATATTGCTGAGCAACTAGGAATTGAAACTCAAACGTTAGAAGGCAAATCACTGACAGCAAATCATCTCAAACTAAGGATTGCAAACTTTTTACAAGATAATGTTACTTTCCTAATTGTTGACGACTGTCAAAGTTGTGAAAGTCGTTTCAGATGCTGGTTAAAGGAATTAAAAAAACAAAAAGTGCCAATATTATTGTTTGCAACTAATCCACCTCGCACTGATGTGTTTTTTAGTATACCACCTTTGTTTCTTGGTCGATTACCAGACTTTGCAATTCGTGAGATTATGGAGCAGGCAGCACTTGATCGAGGACTAAATTTAAAAAACTCAGATTTAGCTCGGCTTCAAGAGCGTGCTGGTGGAAATCCCATGCTGGCTCAACGTGTCATTGATGAGGAGTATTTAGGGCTGGAATTTGAGGGAGCAGATCATAACCAATATCTAGATATCACACCTTTGATTTTGATAGCTGGCGTTGGGTTTATAGTTCTCCGATTTATCGGACTTGGGACTAATAATCACAACCTTTACATCGCGAGCGGAATTGGTGCGGCAGTTTTCTTGGGAGTTTCCCGCCTACTTTACAACCTGCCCAAAGAGAGTAAAAGGATTGATTAATGATGAGTTACCTTCAACACCGAGTTATTTTCAACTTTGCCAGTCGCGTATTCCAAAGGAATGCTACAAGGTTTCCTTTGGGTGACAAAGTCAGCAACGTGGAAATTGCAATCACTGGTGATGAAAGTATCCAAGCTGATAAGGAGCTATCAAAAAACAATTTGCCTCTTCTGAAATCTTGAAGCAAGTCAAGGCTAAAAAATCAGAATTGGTTAATGTACAATACAAAAGGCGACACCCGGATTTGAACCGGGGGATAAAGGTTTTGCAGACCTCTGCCTTACCACTTGGCTATGTCGCCGCACTCACATTTTCTTATTCTACCAATATCTGATCTAAATTTCCACTCAATCTGATAATTTTTTCCATTTTTCAATCTAGGATCAGAAATCGGGAGTTACCAGAAGGATCTGGAGGAGGAGAAAGTTGGTACAAAGCTTTCGCAATCCCAAACCCTAAGAACCAATGAGAGTATGAGAGCGTTTCTCCTATTATAGGTAGGGAATGGGCTTTCCATTGATCGCCTGACTCAAAGACACATATCGAGTTTTGGCTTGCTGATCCAGTCTCAACTAAATCGCATCATCGCTGTTAAATTGTAAGTACATGCCCAACTTGTAAAACTGACCAACGGATAGAGGTAACTTTATGAAAAGAAAAAAGCTAGTCGTCTTTGCCTTAACCTTAAGAAGCGTTATTGTCTTTTCACCCTTCCTGTTGTCCGTTGGTACAACTAATGCCCAAACGTCCCTATCTGCTTCTCCACAGATTGCTCCTACTACGGCATCCAATCGTGATCGTGAAGAACTGGCGCAACTGCGATCACAGCAGCAAATTCGAGAACAAGTTGAATCTGAAGTTGATCGCTCTTTAAGTCGTACAAGTATTCTGCTCAACGTCTGGCTTGTCATCCTGACTTTGCTTCCAGTGGCACTCATTGCTTCATTTTGGTTATTACGACGAGCTGCGCTGCGTGAGATTGTTGAAAGAGCAATGGAACGGCTACAAGATATCGAAGAATTACAAAAACAGCTAACGAGTGTTAAGCAGGAAGCTGAGGATGTGATCAAAAAAGCTAAAAGTAAAACTTATGAATTAGAGAATGAAGCAGACTTACTTCAAAAAAAGCTCCAAAGAGAGAAAGAAAATATATCAGAAAT
>JAQYWN010000878.1 GCA_029379265.1 Rhizonema sp. NSF051 | reverse complement strand
GAACGAGCGTCGGAACGAGCGTCACCCGAAGGGGGAGGGGTTGGGGAGCCAGCACTGCAGGCGGGTTTCCCGCCGTAGGTGAGGAGCGTGGTGGGGTTCAGTGTCTACGGAAATTATGGTTAATTAACCGGACATGATATAAGTCTTTGCTTGAGCTATCACCGACTAGCTTTAGCCGTATAGTTTTGATCGTTGATAGCTAAAGGCTGAATGCCAGAAAGTGAAAAGTCGTTCCTACTTTGAGGAACGACTTAAATGTTTTGTCGTTGAGTTGAAGGCTAAAATGAAGCCAAGACAAAAGTTAGTCTAAAGTCTTTCAATATGATTCACACTTTAAAAAACCTGGTAACCAATGGCTAATAGCTGAGTGCTAATTTCTGTTTTCCCTTAGCTGCTAACCATTTACAATTAGCAGCTTTCACGAGTTGTCACGATTCATATGGTAGATTTTGAGTTGCGATCGTGTCAACCCTGGTTAAGCATTTGAAGGACTACTTGCTTGTGGATGCAGAGGGCTTCACAGCGCTTTTGTGCATAGAGCCTGTTCTATGCTTGTAGTGTTTGCGATGCTTGCTCGATTTTGTACCAGCGTGAGATTTTACAGACTTATTTGCAGTATTTACACTTGTAGCAGTTTTAGCTTGAACAGCAGGTGCAGAAATTGCGACAGGAGCAGCAAACACGATAGCTAGGAGTAATGCTTTAGCGAACTTATTCATTTGATATCCCTCATCTGGTTGGAAAATCGACAATCCAACTATCCCAAAGAGATATGTCAGTGTCATGTTATTAATATGAAGTTTTTGTGTAGATTTTTTTACTAAGAACAGTCCTGAGTTCCAATTCCTGAGTCCATCAGAACAAAGTCAGAACTGGGAACTTAGGATTGTATAGGTTGAAAACCCTAAATTTAGTTATGAAAAAAAGTAAAAAAGTGTCCATTATCTATTCCCGCTCATTGATGTATGGGGCTACATGTGCAGTTAGGTACTCAGAACTCAGGACGACTGAAGCCTCCCACTCTGCTTAAGCCATGCTCAAAACCATAAGTTGTTCTGCCATTTCAAAATTGGCAGTAACATTTTGTACATCATCCAAACCTTCCAGAGAATCAATTAACTTTAAAAGCGATCGCGCTTGATCAGGATCGGTGATTTCGACGTAATTATCGGGAAGCCAGCGCAATTCTGTGTCAATCACCCGAAAGCTTTTTTCTTTCAAAATTTTGCTGAGGTTTTCTAAATTGGCAACTTCAGTAAACACCACAGCCATCTCATCCTCAGCAATCTCATAAAATTCGGCCCCACCTTCGAGGGATACTTCCAAAAGCTGTTCTTCATCAACAATAAACTGAACCGTGCAAACACCTTTTTGAGCAAACATCCAACTCACGCAACCAGTTTCACCGAGATTTCCACCGTTTTTACTTAAGGCAGCACGTAAGTCAGCCGCAGTGCGATTTCGATTGTCTGTCAAAGCTTCAATTAAAATCGCTACACCTCCAGGGCCATATCCTTCGTAACGAATGACTTCCATTGGGGTATCACCTGCAAATGTACCTGCACCTTTAGCGATCGCCCGGTCGATATTATCATTGGGAATACCTGCCGCCTTCGCCTTTTCAATTGCCGTGCGAAGTTGAAAATTTGCCATCGGATCGGGCACACCATTTCTTGCTGCTACAATAATTGCACGCGACAGCTGAGTGAAGGTCTTTCCTTTTTTTGCATCCACTGCTGCTTTCTGGCGCTTAATATTTGCCCATTTACTATGTCCTGCCATAATTTTGACTTGTGAAAACTATATATAGCAATCCTAAATGATTTAGGAATGGCTAATCTCTCACTGATCTCTTGCCTCAACCGAAATATTAAAAACAAAGCCCTTGTGAGGGTGCCCCTCTCCCAAGTTTGGGAGAGGAGTGCGGTGCTAAGATCGGTGGGAGCATTATGTATATGACTTAAACGAGAAGCCCTAGATTTTGACTTCTAATTTTTGTTAAGACACACTTCTTCATAGCGTTTACCTGCAATTTCCCAAGTGAATTCTGTTTCTACCAGTTTTCTGCCGTTGTCGGATAGTTCAGCTCGTAACTGTGGATTGACAAAAAGTTGACTAATCAGAGAAATGTATTCTGCTGGCTGATTTGCTCGCAATGCCCTGAGTGGTAAATTTACCTCGTCTACGACTAGTCCTTCTAAACCACAATCACTAGCGACAACTGGTATGCCCGCAGCCATCGCCTCCAACGTTTTATTTTTAATGCCGAACCCAGTCCGCATTGGGACGATGCAGACAGTTGCTTTATGTAGGTACTCTACCATTGAAGGCACACGTCCAGTAACGGTAATTCCGGGTTTTTCTTTGAGTGCTAAAACGGATGGGACAGGACGAGAACCGACAATATCGAAAGTTGTATCAGGATAGTTTTTTTGGATTTCTGGCAAGACTTCATTACTGAAAAAGCAAACAGCATCAACATTTGCTAAATTATCCATTGCACCGATGAAAATTAAGCGGTGTCCTCCTGGATCGACATTCCGCTTGGGAAAGGAAACCAAATCTACACCATTAGGAATAACTATAATTTCAGTATTTGGATTAAACTTTTGTAGTTGAACTTTATCTTCTTGTGTTGTGACCACAAGTGCGGAAAATTTAGTGGTGTAGCGTTGCTCGTAACGGCGTAAAAGTGGTAGATAAATTATATCTCTTAATCTGTTTTCCGAAATACCAGTTTCTAGTAGGTTGCGACAAGTACCGTAGACAGAGCTATGAACGTTGACCAAAGTTTTCAGCCGTTTTTGAAAATGCGGACGCACGTAGATTTCGTTAACGCTATGCTCGCTGGTAATCGTGTCACATTTTCCGGCGTCTACAAAGTTATCAATCCAGTTTTGCATCTCGACTGAGTAACGGTTTAATACACTTGGCGGTGTCCCTTGAAGCATAAATGTCGTGAAACGCTGAAATTTTTTCAGTATTCTTCCGCCTGTCACCGAGTCTGAAGGGCGATTAAAAACAATGAGGCGATCAACGCAATGCTGCAATCCCTGTATTTCTGCATCTGTAACATCTGGTTCTCTTTGAGTCACCAAGGTTAAGGAATTGCGTAGACTAAGATACTGGAGTAAATTAAAAGTCCTTACCTGAGTTCCCCCCCGTGTCGGCGGATAAGGAAATGTAGAGGAGATCATTAAGATGTTCATACAAGTGACTATCTGGGAATAATAAAGAGCGAGATTAGTGATATATAGAATGAACTGTTGCTAAAGTGTATGTCATCATTTAGCTGCTTATATATAGCAATCTTACCTAATTTGTGAAAATTGCCAGATCCAGATACTCGACTTCTTGAAGAAGTCGAAGGCTTTTTTCTCGCAAAAAATTTAGGATTGATATATAT
>JAQYWN010000877.1 GCA_029379265.1 Rhizonema sp. NSF051 | reverse complement strand
TATCATGGGTTTCTCAGACAATATTATCCGGTAATCGACGATTAACACCTACTAGGAGTACCTCTCAAACATAGCATGTGTTCTCAAACAATGGGCTTGCGTACCGATGAAGTCGTTAGTTATTGGTACGCACAGTTCCCTTGGACAGGTGCTGACCAGTCAGCAGTTGCCGAACGTATCCTCAGTCGGGTTGGCGAACTTGTGGCGACAGAGGGGAAGCCAATGCCAGGTGCAGTTGAAGCCGTGCAACTGTTTCGGAGAATGCACTTGCCCTTGGCGTTAGCAACTTCATCGCCAATACATTTAGTCTACTTGGTACTGAAGAGGCTAGGTTTGCAAGACGCATTCGATGTTTTAAATTCTGCGGAAACCGAGGAATTTGGCAAACCCCATCCAGCAGTTTATTTAACGACTGCACGCCGTCTTGGCGTGCATCCAAGCAAATGTGTTGCGATTGAAGATTCTATTCGTGGTATGATGAGTGCCAAGACTGCGGGTATGCGATGTGTCGTTGTTCCTGTAGCAGAGGAACGTGGGAATCGTCAATTTGCTGCCGCAGATATTGTGCTGGATTCACTCGCAGCGATTGATCGAGCGTGGCTAGAGCGTGTGATGAACTCATTATATTCAGCATAATTGCTTATTGACTTTGTTCCTGCTATCTCAATCTGTTACGGACGAATAGAGTCAATTCCTAGTAAATAATTTGTTGAACATCACTGAACAAAGATTAACATTTTTTGTTAGTATTTTTGTATAAATTTGATCAATGTCCAGTTATGGCAAATTATGTCCCAGCTTGAGTGGCAAGAACTAAACTTGGAGTTACGCTTAGAACCTGGATCAGATGACAAGAAGCTGGAAAAATTAAAACAATTAAAACGCCCAACAATCAGCGTAGATACGAGTATCAGGTATAATAAAAACTGTTAAAAATTCAATTTTTTTTCTCGTCTTTTCTGGTTATAAGCTGAAACTTCTTGTCACCCAATCCTAGAGGCTCTGCCGATTGTGTCGAACTGAAGGCAAAGCCTTGCCCAAGGCATTCCCACATTGTTTGTGGGAACTAGGTAAAGGTAAAACAAGCAAGCACATTATGAGTCAAAAGTATAGATCTCAGCCGTATAGAGTAGAAAATATGTCTATAAGTCAAAATCTGTTGAATGAACAGATACAAAAGGAGGTGCCACGTGCTGCTCGCCTTGCTGTCGCAGCACTATTTTACATTCAGGGTGCAGTGTTTGCCAACTGGGTTGCACGCATCCCAGCGATACAACAGAAACTTGAGTTGAGTAATGGTGAGCTCGGACCTGTGTTACTAGGTATGGCGATTGGCGCGCTAGTAACTATGCCGGCAACGGGATGGCTACTCGCTCGCTTTGACAGCCGCGTGGTCACCACAATAGCAGTATTGGGCTACTGTATGGTACTACCTCTGTTGGCGTTAGCTCCCAGTGTACCACTACTGGAAATTTCATTGGTGCTGTTCGGCGCTTTTAATGGAGCAACCGATGTGAGTATAAACGCTCAAGGCATTGATGTTGAGCAGCGTTACGGCAGACCGATCATGTCGTCATTTCACGGTATGTTCAGTGTTGGTGGTATGACTTGTGCAGCTGGCAGTGGCGTGTTGGCCTATTTAGGGATCGATCTTTTTCCACACTTGCTCGGTGCTGGGATCTTGCTGGGAACAGTTGTGATTTTGGCATCAAATTGGTTGTTGTCAGCCGATCTTGAAACCGATACTCATGAAGAGCCAGTGTTTGCTATACCCACCGGAGCGCTCCTCGGGTTGGGGGTAGTGGCGTTTTGTGGTCTGCTGGGAGAAGGCGCGATGGCTGACTGGAGCGCAATCTACCTCCAGAAGACACTTCATACTGGACCTGGACTTGCCGCTGCTGGATATGCAGTGTTCTCAATGGCGATGGCTGTGGGTCGCTTTATAGGAGATTGGCTCACCCAACATCTCGGTCCAGTACAGATGATACGCCTCGGCGGTATCTTGGCTGGTACTGGGTTGGGGTTATCTTTAGTAATTACTCAGCCTGTTACGGCGCTCATCGGCTTTGCCTGCGTTGGTATTGGCTTAGCCTCCATTGTTCCGATTGTACTTAGTGCAGCAGGACTTACTCCAGGAATAGCCCCCGGTATTGCCCTCGCGGCAGTGACAACCACAGGCTACTTTGGATTTCTGTGCGGTCCACCCCTAATCGGGTTCGCCGCCAATTTAGTTCCTCTCCGAGGTGCTTTAGGTATTATCGTTATTTTAAACGCAATGATTGCAGTACTGGCCAAAACTGTTCTTCGCGCTGCCCCATCGGAAAATAGTTAGTCCTTAGGAGAACTTACGCATTCACAAAGTAGTAAAATAGCGTATTGATAAGGAGAAAGCTTTGTAGAACATGGAAGCAACCGATAGGAATCGTACTTGAATATTACTAAGTATACTGAGACACAAACCTTTGTATAGTCAGCTTCTAGCCAATTTGCTTTTCCAGAAGTCAAATATAATTCCTATAATTGCATCACAACTAGGTTGGAAAAGGATTTTTTTAGTGTATTGAAGTCAAAGATAAAAATTGGTTGTTGAATTAATCTTGTAATAAGCAAACCGAGCGTATTAAATCATTTTCAAAACTAATGTTTTAATACGATTGTTTGAAACTGGTAAGACATTAAATAGGGAAAATGATGCCCCCTAATCATATTTTGCTTTGAATTACAGTGTTTGGACAACATAGTTTAATAGGTTGATAATCGCGTATTCTAAGTTTTCTATATTCTAACTTTTGCGTTGGCAATTTTCAGAAATTCAAAATGATGGAGATATTAAATGTTTAAAAAACTACTTTCTTATACCGAATTTTCTGTTTTTCATCAGCGTAATCTGATATGCCTGCCAATAACGATTATAACAAAAAAGTGCATTGAAATAATGAAATGCCACTTGAGAAGGCAGAGGGCAGAGAGCAGCTATGCTGACCCCTGCCTGAAGATAGGGGATTCGAGCAAGGACGAGAAAGTTTCTCGCGCCTACTCGGTGCCAACAGATTTTATTTTTTGTTCCGAATAAATTCGGGGGCTTGGACCCGTTTTTGGCTCATACTGGGCAGAAGGCATAACCTCACAGTATAATCCATCACATTACATAGCTGCCCTCTGCCGACTGCCGTCACGCCGATGCTTGGGAAGGCTTGTCATTGAAAGGATTGAGAATTGAAGAGGAACAAATAGCTTGCTTGAACCAAAAACAGGATTCTATCCTAGCTCGACTGTTGAGTGATATCCACAAAAAGTCGAAATGACGACTTCTGTTAAGACCAAAATTCGTTTTCTGGAGTAATTAAAATGCAACAAGCAACTGTGAAACACCCTCAATTAGGCTCGGCTGCATGGGGATGGCGAGAGTTAGAA
>JAQYWN010000876.1 GCA_029379265.1 Rhizonema sp. NSF051 | reverse complement strand
GTATTAACACTGGGTTATAATTTTTTTCTTCTCGTGCTTGAATAGTAAGTACCAGAAGAAAAAATTGCTATATTTACTTATGACAAAACGAAGTGCGTGTGGGTGATTTATATCACTCAAGGATTTTTAGGAATTCGTTCGATCTCGGCATAGCCGCTGAAAATTAACTTTTCACCATCGGTTTCTAAACGGTTAAGCCGCATCTTCACTCCATCCAAGTCAAAACGATCTAAATCGACCAGATTATTCAAAGCTTCCACCAATGCTAGACTCAGATTTTGCGAGATTTCCTTTTGTGCTTCTGGAACTGAATCGAGTTCGATTTGGGGGTTTGTGAATGACATCCGTCGTCGCCGTTCAATGCCTATTGTCACAATCACGTTGAGCGGTACGAGTTCGCCATTGTTTAAATCTGCTTTTGCCGAAATCCGCTGTCTATTATTAGGTAAGAGTTGCACCTGGATTTTAGTAAAGGACACTGGTTTACCACCAGATATCTCTGTTAAAACTGGTGTGGTGAGATTTTCCAGGTGCTTTGTCACTAATTCGGCTTTAAAAGCTTGATTGATGCCTGTTTCTGATAGAACAACTTGGGCGATCGCTTGAGTTGGTTGCTTCAGACGCAGTTTACCGCTTAAGACTGAGCCAAAATCAATGGCAACAGCATCAGTTTCGATAAAAATTTCCTCTGCAGCGAAATCTCTACGGATAACTAAGCCACGACCAGTCATTTTAAAGCTATCAATGCTACCTTGCAAAAGTTTGCTGGAGGGATAGCAGCGAACAGAGACTTCCACAGACTCGCTCTTGGTGAACATGTGGCGAATCGTTTGGCTGGCAACGGTGTTGAGCATTCGCTCTCCCCAGTCTGTGCCTTTGGGATCAGTTAAACCAGTAAGTCCACCTAACATTTCAGTTTAAAAGTATAGAACTTCTTTATCTTTTTGTAACAAATTGTAAAAAAATCAGCAACTATCTGGCGATTGATTGTGCTGATAGTCGTCAGTCTTCTCTCACCTAAAATTCCCCTGGAAAGCGGAGCAATGTTATAGCGATATTCCCTAGCATCAATCATAAAGCTAGCTCACATACCTGAGATATAGGCGCTATCAGGCGAGCTATGACTTAAGCCTGGAGAAACTCTCCCTCAAGGTGGGTGTAAACGGATATGGTAACTTGCTATCTTAAATAGTACTTACACGAAATAATCTAATCCTAAATAAATTTTAGTTAGTTAAGTAGTGTTTACAGGTAAAGGCGATGAGTTCCTCAAACAAAGAATCTCTAAATGGAAAAGGTGCCGTAAATCAGTATCGAGAACTGGATGAAAGGGCCGCAACTTATAATAAATATGCATCTCCGAATACAACCTCAACAGTAGTAAGAGTTGAACCGCCTTCCAAACCAGCCGAGAAGCCTGAGGATGAGGCAAAAGCAGAAGAGCGATTGCAGCCAGAGGAAGAGACAAAGGAATCTAAGCCCAAAAACAGGAATCGGAAAAAGTTACTTTTCTTGGGTTTGGGTACACTGGCAATCGTTGGTTCTGTTTTTGGTGTTCACTGGTGGCAATACGCTTCTAGTCACGAGACTACGGACGACGCCTATGTGACGGCGGATATTCATCCTGTAAGTAGCCGGGTGAATGGTACCGTCACTAAAGTGCTGGTTAATGATAACCAATTCGTACAAGCCGGACAACCAGTAGTAGCACTCGATCCTCAAGACTATCAGGTACAAGTCCTCCAAGCAAAAGCTTCTTTGGAGTCGGCGCAACGCCAGGCTAGTGCAGCATTGTCTCAGATTGAACAGGCATCTCAAACTGCGTTAGGCAATACGCAGGAGGCACAGGGTAATGTTGGTAGTGCCAAAGCATCAATTTCCACTGCGATCGCCGCAGTCAAGGCAGCCCAGGCAGCAGTTCCAGTTGCTCAAGCACAAGTAGCTCAGGCAGATGCCAATCTTACTAAAGCACAATCTGATTATAAAAGCTATAACACCTTATACAGTCAAGGTGCAATTCCACTTCAGCAACTGAATGCTTACAAAGCCACATATCAAGTTGACGTAGCTCAGAAAAGTTCTGCGTTGCAACAAGTTGCCCAAGCTCAAGCTAACTTGGCACAAGCCCAAGAGAATGTGACTAAAGTCCAAGCACAGTTCGCAGCATCTCAAGGTGGACTGCAACAGGCAAAAGCCACAGGGGTTCAAACTAAAGTTTACCAAGCTCAATATCAAGCGGCATTAGGAGCGATCGCTCAATCCACAGCCAATCTCAAAAATGCAGAATTGCAATTATCTTACACGAACATCTACGCTCCTGCTCCAGGTCGGGTAGGAAATAAAACTGCACAAGTCGGGCAACGGGTGCAACCAGGTACTCCCTTAATGGCGCTCTCTCAGAACGATGATTGGATAGTCGCTAACTATAAAGAAACCCAACTCGCACATATGCGGATTGGGCAGAAGGTAGAAATCAAAGTCGATTCCGTACCCGGACATACCTTCATTGGCCATATCGATAGTTTGTCACCAGGAACAGGTGCGACATATGCCTTGCTACCTTCTGACAACGCCACCGGTAACTTCACTAAGATCGTGCAGCGTGTCCCGGTTAAAGTTGTCTTCGACCCTCAAAGTATTCGAGGATACGAATCGCGGATTGTCCCTGGTCTATCAGTTGAGACAAGCGTAATTGTAAAATAACAAGTCAGTTTCCAATGATGCCTTTATCACTTAAACATCCTTAAACATCTGGCAGAAATTACATCCGTAGAAATTGAAACTCCAACTTTATAAAATAATCGCGGACATAAATGCTATCCATCTGACAATTTGTTTCTCATGCTACTTTGCTCTAGGCATCTCCGGTTCCGGACGTAGGGGCGTTCGCCTTCAGACCTTCTGTGTAGGGTACGGTCGTTCGCCCCTACCAAGGCTTTCAACGAACGCATAATTAATTTTCACGAACTGAGTCTTCTGCATAAATTTATGCATTTTTGTTATTTTATCACAGGACAGAAAACTTGTAAATCCATGAGTTCGAGATCCGAATTATATTCGGTTGCAGCAATAGTACTCTTGTTATCAGCATTTAACACTCTATAACTGTATGACTTATAAAAACTAAAGTGATGTTACCCGTGTCTACAAAATTCATGAGCATAGTCAACTATTAAAGGCTGATACTTGCAGGCTGGTTGTAATTTAGTTAACATTTCTAATGTAAATTAGTATTGTTTATATATAACAAAGCTTTATGTGGAATTTAACTATTCTCTCAAGATAATTAATTAGAGCATTTTTTGAAGGCTGAATGCTGTTAAACAGAAAGAGCGATGATCATGTCATCAGGTTGGGCTAACTGAAAGTTGAGTAGAGATTTGTAAATATACTTCTTTAAACTGAAGTGATTTAAAT
>JAQYWN010000875.1 GCA_029379265.1 Rhizonema sp. NSF051 | reverse complement strand
ATATACAAAGATGTTAATTTTGATTTATGTTTTCAAGACGACTTATGGGAACTCTTAGGATGAAAATTGCGACGAAGCAAGCACGAATACAAAAATTCGTTCATCAGGCAGCACTCATGCAACAAGCAAAAAAATTTTACATCAGAGGATTAACCTTTATTCTTTTAATTGGACTGCTAAGTTGTAGTAAGTTGAACCGTTACGGTATGAACGCAATAGGTGTTAACATTACCCCTATTCAGCAACTCATTCCACAGCCTGGAAGAAATACTAGTAATAATAGTTCCCACAGCACTCAAGAAGTGGAAGAAAAGACTGTTTATATTCAGGGAAAGGTGGAAAGACAAGTTCAGCTTGTGCAGCGACAGGTATACCAAATTAACGACTCAACAGGAAAAATCTGGGCAATTACCAATCAAACTGGTTTGCAAAAAGGAGATGAAGTTGTTATTAAAGGTAAAGTTCGCTACCAAAGTATTTTTTTAGCAGGTAAAGATTACGGGGAAGTTTATTTAGAGGAAAACTGACTGTCAAGGTACTCATAGACACTTTCCACTTTGAACCAAGTGCTAGCCGATGCGATCGCCAACACTACATCCGCTCCTCAGTGATGACAAATTATTGCTGAATAGTCGGGGGCATTTGTTACAACGGATAAAGAACAGATAACAAATGATAGCCTTTTTAGAGTGTGTGTGTAGGTGAATAGTGAAAGAAAAAAACGACACTCGAAATCCTAAGCTGTGGCGACAGCCATTCTTTCTAGGGTTCCTAGCGCTGGTGTGTGTTTCTTCAAGCGCAGTTTTTGCTGTAGTGATGGGTTTGACTCCACTGAAAAATCAGGCATTTCATTTGCCTCACAGCCGAAAGAATCTGACAGGTTTAATTCCAGCAACTCTAAAACAGCCTGTTAACATTCTGATTCTTGGCATTGACAACTCAGGACATCCACATCAAAGTCAGTTTAGTCGTGATCAAGCACTCTCCGGGAATAGTGATACGATGCTTCTGGTGCGACTGTTACCAGATACACATCAAATTAATATCTTATCCATTCCACGGGATACATTGGTGCAGTTACCTAGTGTAAGTCATGCTAAAATCAATGATGCCAACGTCCGGGGTGGACCAAAACTCGCAGCAGAGGCTGTAAGTCACTTGCTTGGGGACATTCCCATTGATCGTTACGTTCGCGTTGATACGGAAGGATTTATTCATCTGGTAGATGCATTGGGAGGAGTCGAAGTGAATATTCCCAAGCAGATGAACTACACAGATCACACACAAAAGCTCAGTATTCATTTTTCACCAGGGCTGCAAAAATTGAATGGACAGCACTTGCAAGAATATGTCCGATTTCGGCATGATGATTTGGGCGATATTGGTCGTGTGCAGCGGCAGCAGGAAGTCCTAAAAAACATCATCCGTACAGTGCTTCAGCCAGCAACTATAGCAAAAATACCTCAGATCTTACAAGTCGCTAAGGATAATGTAGATACTGATTTGACTGTGCAGGAGATGCTGGCAGTCACTCAAACTGTAGGCAGTAGCGATCGCCGCCAGATGCACATGATTGTACTTCCAGGGCGTTTCAGTCGTAGGGACGAATACCGCCTCAGTTACTGGATTGCTGATCCTGATCTTCGTACAGAAATTGTATCACGTTACTTTAATCAAGCAAGTGCGAAACCTATCGAGAATGATGTCCATCTCATTCCACCGCAAAAGCAAAAGTTAAAGATAGCTGTAGCAATGGCTACAGGAAAACCCGAAGATGGAAAAACAGTCGTCTCCTTTCTCAGAAAACAGGGCTTTAGGAACGTTTACATTACAAGACATGAGATTGATACAGGAGTGGAATCAGCTCGTCATACGCAAGTTATTGCCCAACACGGTAATCCTGAAGCCGCTTACAGTGTCAGCAATGCTCTAGGCGTGGGTGAGGTGCAGGTTGCATCTATTGGAGACATTTTTGCTGATGTCACAGTTGTAGTTGGAGCAGATTTAGCTGAGAAAGGATTACAAAAATAAATTGCTGATGCTCATAAGGGGAAATCTTGGGGGAAAAAAGGCTTAACAAGCTTCCGCCTACGGATTATGTTAACCGTACAATCAAGAGTTGCGATCGCCTGCTACTGTGTAAGAGTAAAGGAGATTCAAAACCTAAGGCTCCTACCTTTTCTGATATCTTCATGTTGCGATCGCCTGCTGCTGTTTTGGAGTAGGAGAGAGTCAAGGCGTACATCTTTCAGGAGCGCATCTGGAGTCATGAAGGGGACACACCAGCATGAGAGAAGTTTATCCCTCTGCACGCCCATACTCGACAGTCTTTCAATGCTCCTGAAGTAACGCTGCCGCATCAAACTTCTGACGAAAGAGACATCAGTTTAATTTCTGTACAATCTCGCTATTGCCTGACGCTCTCAGGATTGATACGTACTTCCATGTCAGGAAAACGCGCTGTAATTACCAGTTCCCCCCCCATTGCCTCTACAACTTTCTTAAGTTGGCTAACGTAGATATCCTTCCGGTTTTCCATGGGCGATACTGCCCCCTGCTTCACGCCAAGCTGCTCGCTTAAATCCGTCTGGTGCTGGTTTTGGATAAGACGCAGTTCCTGAAACGTTATCTCTTCGCGCAATTGA
This sequence comes from Rhizonema sp. NSF051, assembly GCA_029379265.1. Lineage (GTDB taxonomy): Bacteria > Cyanobacteriota > Cyanobacteriia > Cyanobacteriales > Nostocaceae > Rhizonema. The sequence goes on along the minus strand of JAQYWN010000875.1, from coordinate 773 downwards.
TTGGTTAAAGAAGCTATCTTCGCCTTTCGTTCCGGCGAAAATTCCCTCGTAAGCTCAGAAAATAATTTACGCTCTGTCATAACAAGCCCTCTTTCCTCAATTATTACAATAATATTTGGCTGTATTCCGAAATATAGGTCTGCTAGCATGCCTAAAAATAGTTCAAATAAATCTCAGGGTAAAAATCTTAAAAAACGGCATAGATTTTTTCTAAACCCTTATGATGATTGTGCCTTTACAAAATGCCCAAAATGTGACATGAAAACAAAAGTTCGTAAATTTCCTCTTGTGATTCACATTGAGCCTCAACAGCTTCTTTTACTAAACAAGCAGTGTAAATACTGTACTAACTGCGATCTTATTATTGCTAAAAAGCAGGAACTTGAGCCATTAATGGCTGTTAGCTTTAGTCAATCGAATCCTACAATAATAGGAAATAATTATTTCGTCATGGGAACAGTTGATAGAAAAGATTGGAAAGAAGGCAATCAGAATTCTCTTCCTCCATCAGAGATGCTAGAGCGCATATATATTTTTAAGGATGTATGGAATTTTGAAGTAATTCCAGCAGGTTGGTATCCTAATCAATAAGAATAGCATACCCTATCCTCAGCAATCGGTTAATCTACAGTCAGAAAACCAAAAAGTTTTCCCACTCTACCGATGCCTGCGACGGGCTAAGCCTATGCCAAAAAATATTTACATAGAAACGTTATTTATTTAAAATACTAAGTATATTTTCTTAACTTATCAATGTTCACAAACATGAAATG
>JAQYWN010000089.1 GCA_029379265.1 Rhizonema sp. NSF051 | reverse complement strand
CATCAAATAAGCGTTTAAGTCAATACTTGTTTAAATTTAAGAATACTTAAAGAGTCTTAATTTGTACAGCTATCGCCAGCGGATTTCATTTGGTAATGGTACACCACATTGTCAGAGCGAACAGCCGAACGTCCCTACGAAGATATCTCACTCAGTTGAAATCCGCCATAGCATTTTGCATCGCATTTGCAAAGAGGGTGGGTGATATTGAGCCAAACCCCATTCCCTGATGAAAAAAGTGACTCTGAATTTCAGAGTCACCTCAAAAAGACCAACTAAAACCTATTATTTTGTAGGAGGTGTAGTTGCTTTTGTTGCTTGTAGCTGTTGTGGAGTGGAAGTTTGTACGGAGGCTTCAGCAATGGGTGTCCATTCTGTGTGGAAGACTCCAGGCTTATCGATGCGTTCGTAAGTATGAGCACCGAAGTAATCGCGTTGGGCTTGAGTCAGGTTTTGAGGCAAGCGATCGCGTCTATAGCTATCAAAATAATCCAAAGACGCGCTAAATGCTGGCACTGGAATTCCCAGTTTTGCTGCTGTTACCAACACTTCACGCCAAGCTGTTTGCCTGTCAAGAATGGTTTGCTTAAATTCAGGCGCTAACAGAAGGTTAGGCAAAGCTTTATCTTGATTGAAAGCGTCCTTAATCTTATTCAAGAATCCAGCACGAATAATACAGCCACCCTTCCAAATTCGCGCCATCTCACTGAGATTTAGCTCGTAATTATACGTATGTGAAGCTGTAGCTAAAAGTGCCATACCCTGAGCGTAAGAACAGATTTTCGAGCAATAGAGTGCATCCCGCACCATATTGATAAACTCTTTGGTCTGTCCATCATACTTACCACTGGGACCTGTGAGAATCTTGGATGCTGCTACCCGTTCTTTCTTGAAGGAGGACATAATCCGGGCATTAACTGCGGCAATGATTGTGGGAATAGCAACGCCCAACTCCAACGCACTCTGCACAGTCCAACGTCCAGTTCCCTTTTGCCCTGCTGCGTCCATCACCAAATCAACTAAGGGTAGATTTGTGTCTGGGTCAATGTAAGGGAAGATTTTTGATGTAATCTCAATCAAAAATGAATTGAGTTCGTCGGTGGTGTTCCATTCGGTAAAAACTTCATGGAGTTGATTGTGGTCAAGTCCAACAGCATTTTTCAGTAAATCGTATGCCTCAGCAATCAGCTGCATATCGCCGTACTCAATGCCGTTGTGTACCATTTTAACGTAATGACCAGCACCACCAGGACCACAATAGGTAACACAAGCACCGTCATCAACTTGAGCGGCAATTTTCTCTAAAATTGGCTGTAGATACTGGTAGGAGCTTTTTGTGCCTCCTGGCATTATTGATGGACCATTCAGCGCACCTTCTTCACCACCACTGACGCCCATCCCAATAAAGCGAAACCCCTTAGGTTCCAGTTCTTTGGTACGTCTTTCTGTATCTTCAAATAAAGAGTTACCACCATCCATGATGATGTCACCCTCTTCCAGCAAGGGTGTCAGCTGGTTAATCACCCCATCAACTGGTGCGCCAGCTTTCACCATGATCAAGATTTTGCGGGGACGTTCCAAGGCTCCAACAAATTCTTCCAAAGTAAAAGCGGGTACAACGTTTCTTCCTTGGGCACGCTCTGCCATGAAAACATCGGTTTTCTCACGCGAGCGGTTGTAAACTGCGATTGGGAAGCCATTGCGCTCCACATTTAGAGCCAGGTTTTCACCCATAACTGCTAAACCAATCACACCAAAGCTTTGCTGTGTCATAAGTTTTTTGGCTATCTCTTGCAGATCCTTTCATCTTTAAGGGTAGTCCGAGATAATCTCTTCTCTCCTAAAGAAGAGATTAAGAGTTTCTACATAAGCGTGAAAATAAACTCTTTACGTAGATAATTAATCTTATCTCACGAGGAAAGGGGGTTCGGGATCGTACGTCCTTTATCAGTCACAATCTCACAGGCGATTATCGAGTAACAAAGGAATCAAAATTCTTCTCTGTGTACTCCCCTTCCCTCTTCCCTGCTCCCAATGCCATTTATAATTTGAATTTGTATCTTAAGTCAACAATTCCCTCGCAAAATTTGCAGAATTGATAATGTCTAGTTAAATGACATAGTAAGGAGTAACCACAATATGCTGGCATATTTCCTGGCATTGGCAGTCGGTCTTGGTAGTATTGCTGTTTATCTAGCAGCTTTCTTTTTTCCTGAAATCCACCGCAAGAATGATTTTATTTTGAGTGGTGTGGGTCTGTTTTATGCCTTGGTCTTATGGGTGTTTGCCCGACGCATCACCGGAGGACTTTTGCTAGGTCATGTCGCTAGTGTCGGTCTTTTGGGTTGGCTGAGCTGGGAAACACTTTTATTGCGTCGGCAATTGACTCCACAGAAACAACAAACCCAGGTACCCAGTGCGGAAACGGTGAAAACTAACGTTCAGGAGCAGGTTAATAAGTTGCCCTTCCAACAACAGCTTGCTCAGTTGCAAAGAAGCATTGGTAACACCTTCTCTGGTGCCAAAAACGAAGTGCAGAAAAAAACAAGCGACGTTCCCAAATTTGGGGCACCCTCTAAACCTATAGGCAAACCTAGTGTTGAAATTAATGATCGCCGTACTCCCGTACAAGAACAACAAACCGATGTCTCCACCACTCCCAACATAGAATCAAAAACCGAAAGTGGAAGAGAGGCGATTCCACCGTCACCTCCATCTCCAGAATTGGTAGAAGCGGCACAAGCACACACTGAAGTTGAGGAGACAACACAAACTCCTGTTAAAGAAATTCCTCCTTCATCCGACGAAATGCCGCCAAATCCCACCTAGCTGATAGCTGAAACCTGAATACTTGCCTTTTTACCCCTTCGGGGTGACGCTCGTTCCGACGCTCCTCCGTCGCTAACGCTAACGCCAGTCGCGCGCTGGCTCACTTTTTCCATCATGGCTTTTTGCTGGCAAGTCTGGCAACAACTACAGCTAATTCTGCTGGTTCAACTGGTTTGGGGAAATGGATTTGAAAACCAGCTGCAAGTGCCTGTCGCTGGTCATTTTCCCCAACATAGGCGGTAAGGGCGATCGCTGGAATTAGTCCTCCTTGTTCCGGCGCTTGAGATCTGATTTGACGTATAAGTGTATAGCCATCGACATTTGGCATCCCAATATCAATCGCCAATATATCTGGCTTTGACTGTGCCAGCGATAAAAGTGCCTGTTCAGCCGATTCCACTGCGGCAACATCAGCCTTATACTGTTCAAGTGCGAAGGTGATGAAATCTCTGGTTCCTGGGTCATCTTCTACTACCAAGACTTTAATATCACTCAAATCCAAAGATTGTACAGAAGATTCACTGTTTGGTGTTTTCTGTTGAGAATCTGCTAAAAGAGGCAGTTTAATAGTAAAGGTTGCACCTTGTCCCACACCAGGACTATCTACCACAAGCGTTCCGCCATGGGCTTCCACAAGTTGCCGGGAGATTGCCAATCCCAACCCCAAACCTCCAAATTGACGCGTGATTGAACCATCTTCTTGTCGAAAACGGTCAAATACAAATGGTAGAAAGTCTCTATTAATACCTTGTCCCGAGTCGCTGACTACAATCTGAGCATTATGCTCAGATTGTAGTAGTTCTACTGTAACATAACCACCTTTGGGAGTAAATTTGATGGCATTTGACAGCAAGTTCCAAAAGACTTGTTGCAGTCTGCCTGTATCACCCATAATTTCTCCTACTGTGACGTCAAGCATCGTCTTGATGCGAATTGACTTAGCCTCAGCGGATAAACGAACTGTTTCTAAAGCAGCAGCAATGGGTGTGACGAGTGTGACTACAGTTAAATTAAGTGATAATTTACCTTGTATAATCCGTGAGAGGTCGAGGAGGTCATCGACAAGTTTCGCCTGACGTTTAGCATGTTGCTCAATTGTCGAAAGTGCTTCTTGAAGTTTCGCTTCTGAGAGCTTGTTTGTTTGCAGTAGCCTTGACCATCCTAGAATTGGGGTGAGTGGAGTTCTCAGTTCATGAGAAAGCATTGCCAAGAACTCATCTTTGATGCGGTTTGCGGCTTCTGCTTCAGCACGAGTTACTTGCTCCCGTTCAAGAAGGCGATCGCGTTCTTGCTCCATGCGTTTGCGGGCAGTAATGTCTCGTTGAATGGCAACAAAATGCGTAATTGTTTGATTGACATTACGAATTGGCGTAATATGCCATTCGATATAAAATTCCTGACCATCTTTACGGTAGTTGATTGCCTCACCGTGAAAAGGGATACCGTTAGAAAGATGGTAGCGTAAGTCATCAAGGAGGGCGCGATCTGTGTTAGGTCCTTGCAGGATACGTGGAGTTTTACCCAACACTTCCTCAATCGTGTAACCTGTCATCTGGCTAAAGGCGGGATTAACAAAGACGATTTTAGGCTCTGGTATATCTAGTTTGGCTGTGGTGATGATAATCGAATCTTTAGATTGTTGCACTGCAGACAGCAAAAGTCGGATAGTTTCCTCTGTAACTTGCAACTCCCTCAAACCAGTACTCAAGTTCTCAAAGGCTTTTGTCAACTGACTTTGTTGCTCTAAGGGTAATTGGCGGGCATTCTGTTGCAGTTCGGCTATCCGTTTCTGGAGGTATTGAATCTGCCTGACAAACTCATCTTCGTTCACGTTTTCTCTTCCGGGCGAGCGCTTTAGTTACTATTGTCGATGATTGAGACGAATCTTAGCATTTATACTCAGAAATAGTTTTGGCACGCGTTTGCCGATAATTGGCGCTGCGCCTACTGTGACTCATTGGAGATTCTATATTTTCCCAACTTCCACTACATGTACTTTTTTTCAAAAAATACACTTTCATCACAGTCAAGTGGAGGGAGTACGAAAAGATTTTTAGAGAAAACTTTACATATCTTTATATATATAGGGCTATAGATTCCCATTATCTAAAAATACCTGGAGATTTCGGATTTTGTCAAGCAGTACTGGATCTCCTTCTATCTCACCACTCATATTAAGTAAGTGAGTAAAATTAAACATAAAATATACTTTTAGTTTGCGCTTTAGCGCTTAAAAGCCTACTCAAGCTGGAGTTAATGACAATCAGGTAATAGTTATTGACCAAAATGGAGAATGAGAGTTTGTATAATAGCTAACTTTAAGGAAATTAGCCTTGCTGGATTAAAAGATATGGCAAGCGTGCCTCACTCCTTATTGTAGATGTACGGGTAATTCGGTAATTGGTTAATGTGATCGCTCATGATGCTAACACCTCATCTAGAATCACCACAGGTAAGCCTGTGACTATCCTCAACTGTTGATCGTTGGTAAGAAACTGGGTAGAGCCTGAAGTGATTGCAGTTGCGGCATGAATTGCATCGGGCGTTCTCAATGAAGGCGTGATCGCACGTAGCCTTGCTGCTGACTGCAAGACAGTTTGACTAATTGGAATCAACTGCATTTGAGGCGATCTCAGCAATCGCTCATAAGCATCAATCAAAAATGTATCCGAGTTTCTCAGTGGCAGAAAAGAGCGTTTCCATCAAAGTCAGTTCACTGGTAAACACCTCAAGGTTTCCTGCCTGAAAATTATTCCACAAGGGGTTCAGCAACACTCCGTAAATTGGAGTCTGCTCAACGGCGTAAATGACAGTTACCGTATCGATGTATATAAGCGCAGAGTTTGGAAGAGCTAGCTGTCCCATGCGTCTCGCTCCGCCTGTAAGTCTCGATTAATTTCTTCTACACTTCTACCAATGGGACGCTGCTGATGGATTTCCTCAAGCAATTTCAGAATAGATTGCTTTTCTCTTGCAGGTTTCTGCTCTGGGAGCAGGACAATAACTTCAACAAGTTGTCCCACTGAGGTTGAGGCAGTTTGGTCCGCGCAAATTGATCTCAATCTTATTGCCTGGTAAAATCTGAGTCTCAATCCGTAACGCTGATTGCATGAAAATCTCTCCAATTTGAATTGCCCTATTTCGTCAATCATGGCGCATATTTTGCCTTTTGGCCGCACTGCACCAACAACCATTACTCTGCCGCTTATTGGCTAGTAACGGCGTGACTGAAATTCTTAATGGATTTTGGAGCTAGAATTAGGGCTAGATTCAGTATAAAAACTCAACAAAATTCCGGAACAGTTATAAAAAAAGTTATATTAGTTGCTTGAGGATTTGGATTAGTCGTCGAAAGTGCTTGACAGTGCTTGGCATTCAAGTTGAAGACTATCGAATTCTCACCGATAATGGAGAGGATTTTACTATTCCTTGGCATGAAACTGTGACAGAAACTGGAAGCTACAAAGACACTGTAAACCTACCCAAGACTAACTTTGATATGCGGGCGAACGCGAAGGTGCGCGAACCCGAGATCCAAAAATTTTGGGAAGAGAATAAAATTTACGATCGCCTGTCAGAGAACAATCCAGGCGAAATATTTATCTTGCATGATGGACCACCTTATGCTAACGGTTCTCTGCATATTGGTCATGCTTTAAATAAAACTCTCAAAGATATTATTAACCGCTACCAACTGATTAGAGGACGTAAGGCACGCTACGTACCAGGTTGGGACTGTCACGGCTTGCCGATTGAATTGAAAGTTTTGCAGAACATGAAGTCAGCAGAACGGCAAAACTTAACGCCGATACAGTTGCGAAAGAAAGCGCGAGAATTCGCCTTAGCTGCAGTTGAGGGTCAAAGCAAAAGCTGCAAAAGTTATGGGATGTGGGGTGACTTTGCACATCCATATCTAACTATGCAACCGGAATACGAAGCTGCACAAATTGGTGTTTTCGGTCAGATGGTATTAGAAGGATACATCTACCGAGGATTGAAGCCAGTACATTGGAGTCCCAGTTCTAAAACTGCCTTAGCAGAAGCAGAATTGGAATATCCAGAAGGACATACTTCGCGGAGTATCTACGCTGCCTTCCCAATGACGAGTTTATCTGAAGCGGTAAAACCAGTTCTGGGTGAGTTTTTAAAGGAGTTGGGTGTTGCTATTTGGACAACGACACCGTGGACAATTCCAGCAAATTTGGCAGTGGCGGTAAATCCAGAACTTAATTATGTAGTGGTAGAGGTAGCACCTCACCCCCCAACCCCCTCCCCGCAAGCAGGGAGGGGGAGTAAGTATTTAATTGTTGCTGCTGATTTGGTGGAACGTCTATCGACCATACTAGGAACTCCACTAACCGTAAAAGCCACAGTAAAAGGGCAAGATTTAGAACACTCTACTTACCGTCATCCCTTATTTGATCGGGAAAGTCCGATTGTTGTCGGCGGTGATTACGTAACAACAGACTCTGGTACGGGATTGGTACATACTGCCCCAGGGCATGGTCAAGAAGACTACATAGTGGGTCAACGTTACGGTTTGCCAATTCTCTCGCCTGTGGATGATAACGGCAACTTTACAGAAGAGGCGGGACAGTTTGCTGGGTTGAATGTCTTAGGTGATGGCAATCAGGCGCTGATTGATGCCTTAGCAGAAGCAGGTTCTCTATTGAAGGAGGAACCGTATGTTCATAAGTATCCTTATGACTGGCGGACGCAGAAACCAACTATTTTCCGTGCCACAAAGCAGTGGTTTGCCAGTGTGGAAGGATTTCGAGATGAAGCACTCAAAGACATCACCGAAGTGAAGTGGATTCCTTCCCAAGGTGAAAATCGGATCACCCCAATGGTTGCAGATCGTTCTGATTGGTGTATCTCCCGTCAGCGTAGTTGGGGTGTGCCAATTCCCGTGTTCTATGATGAGGAAACTGGAGAACCTCTGCTGAATGCGGAAACGATCGCCCACGTTCAAGCAATCGTTGCTGAAAAAGGTTCAGATGCTTGGTGGGAACTTTCTGTCATGGAGTTGTTGCCTGCTAATTACCACAATAACGGTCGCTCGTACCGCAAAGGGACTGATACAATGGATGTGTGGTTTGATTCTGGTTCTTCTTGGGCAGCAGTGCTTAAGCATAGACCTGAGTTACGCTACCCTGCAGATCTGTATTTGGAAGGTTCCGATCAGCATCGTGGTTGGTTCCAATCGAGTTTGCTGACTAGTGTGGCGGTGAATGACTGTGCGCCTTACAAAACTGTGTTGACTCACGGCTTTGTTTTGGATGAACAAGGGCGTAAAATGAGCAAGTCAGTGGGCAATGTGGTAGATCCGGATCTTTTAATTAAAGGTGGCAAAGACCAGAAAAAAGAACCCGCCTACGGTGCTGATGTTTTACGTTTATGGGTGTCTTCGGTAGATTACTCGTCTGATGTTAGACTTGGGAATAATATCATCAAGCAACTTGCAGATGTGCGAAACAAAATTCGCAATACGGCGCGGTTCTTGTTGGGGAATTTGCACGATTTTAACCCTGAGGAGAATGCCGTCCCGTTTGAGGAATTGCCGGAACTAGATCGTTACATGCTGCACCGGATGACAGAGGTTTTTCAGGAAGTGACGGAAGCGTTTGACAGTTTCCAATTCTTCCGCTTTTTCCAAACTGTGCAGAATTTCTGTGTGGTGGATTTATCCAACTTTTATTTGGATACTGCTAAGGATAGGTTGTACATCAGTGCGATTGATGCTAAGCGTCGTCGCAGTTGTCAGACGATACTGAAGATTGCTTTGGAGAATTTAGCACGGGCGATCGCACCTGTACTCTGCCATATGGCTGAGGATATCTGGCAATCTCTCCCTTACAAAACTCCTTACAAGTCGGTATTTGAATCCGGTTGGCTACATTTAGACGAGCAATGGCATAATCCAGAATTGGCAAAATTCTGGCAACAACTCCGTCAAATCCGCAATGAGGTGAATAAGGTAATTGAAGTTGCACGCATTGAAAAAATGATTGGTTCTTCTCTAGAAGCCAAAGTGTTGCTACATATAACTTCGGAGCAATTACGCTCCGAAGTTCAAGCACTGAATAGTAGCAACGGTGTAGACGAACTACGCTACCTGTTTATTACCTCACAAGTTGATTTATTAGATTCTCCTCAAGAACTACAATCTGTGAAGTACAACTTGCAGTCGGATGCATGGGGAATTGGTGTCGTGAACGCCGAAGGGCAAAAGTGCGTTGGCGAAGCCTACACGAAGTGTACTCGCTGCTGGAACTACTCGACTCATGTCGGAGAATCAACCGAACATCCTCTGATTTGCGAACGGTGTGTTGCCGCGTTGGCTGGGCAGTTTTAATTGGTAATAACTATCCATGTTTCCGCATAAAGCGCGCTAAAGAGAATATTCTCTTTAGCGCGCTTGCTCATTCCTTTCCTTTTAAGGGGTGGAATGATTTCACCTCTAATTAATAGGCAAACCCAATAGCTCTTGGTAAACTACTAAGAATGTTGGTGGCGACATAAAGCACCAAGAAAGCCAACATTGGAGACAAATCAATCCCACCTAAGGGGGGAATGACTGATCTAAATAGATTAAGATAAGGATCTGTGATCTGGCTTAAAGCGGCAAATGGTTGGTTAAACCAGTTAATCGTAGGGAACCATGTCAAAAGAATCCGAATAATCAGTAGGGTTTGATAAATACTTATGAAAGTAAGTAGTGTGGTAATCAGTAAATTCATGGATTGATTAGTTTCCTAATAAGTTTCATTCATCGGTCTTACTTTTAATTTTAATTGAGTGTTTGTCATGTCGCTTACAGTTGGTGCTACCTTAGTAGTCTTTTTAGCGAACTTCCTCACGTAACGAGGGGCGTTCGTTAATTGCCTGACTGGAATTGCTGTTCACGTTTCCCAGTTGCTGTCTGACTTCATCAATTGTGGCATTGAGTTGGGCAATTTTATCTTCTAGCGATCGCCGTGCTATTTCCATATCCACGCCATCTACTTGTGAAGCTTTCATCTGGCGTCTTTTAGCGGCAGATGCTTTCTTTGCTTCAAGGGAACTATTTACTGGACGTTCGTCTTCTGTTGCTAATTCTGGGTCGCGACGAGAGGCAACTAATGTACCTACAATACCACCAATGACACTACCAAAAACTGCCCCGGCTAAAAAACCGCTAGTAAAACCATCACGCTGACTCATATATTTACTGCCTTGAAGAAATACTACTACATTTAGGATTATCAAGCTACTTTCTTTGTTCTAGGTGCATATTAGCTCAAGTCCCAAACATGCGATCGCCTGCATCTCCTAATCCCGGTACAATAAACCCTTGAGAGTTCAGATTTTGATCAATGCCAGCACTGTAAATAATTAAACCTGGATAAGCCTGACTCAGTTTTTGCAAAGCTGGAGTTGCCGCCACCACACAAACAATCCGCGTCATTGTTGGCTCAATGCCCCTCTGTGTTAATTCTGCCATTGCAGTCATGATTGATCCTCCTGTTGCCAACATCGGATCGGTAATTAACACCCGCGTTTGAGGGTCAAGTTTTTCCGGCAATTTATTCAAATAACACTGAGGTTCCAGTGTTTCTTCATCTCGCACCAAGCCAAGATGATAAATCGATGCTAAGGGCAATACTGTCTGTGCGCCCTCTAGCAATCCCAGCCCTGCCCGGAGAATTGGTACAACTGCGATCGGTACGGTTGGATTAATTAAAGTCGCAGGACAGGAATCTAAGGGAGATTGCACTATTGCCTCTTGAGTGGGTAACCAATCTCGAGCAGCTTCATAAGTCAACCAGCGTCCTAATTCGGTCATGGCACTACGAAATAATACTGAAGGCGTATCAGCATCACGGGCGACAGCTAGCCAATGCTGGATTAGGGGATGGGGTGGGACATAAATACGCAGTTGTAGCGTCATAACCAGAAATAGGCGCTTTGCTCATGTATAACAATTGAGAAAACATAATACTCTTTCCTGAGTGCCATCGACAGTTAATCTCGACACCTAAAACATTATGACAAATATTTATCTTTCTCTAAGTAGTTGACATTAATTCTCAATGAGGTGTATATTGTTTTTCAGTGTTCTCCTCTCTTTAAGGATCGGTAGACGGGATGAGCCTGCAACTGCTGGCTTTTCCCTCTTTTTTCGTCAAAAGCGATTGCCTAATTCGATTTATTCTCTAGACTAAGAGGGTAATTACCTCGTCACAGTCCACCGTCATTGCTGTTGGACATTGGACAAATGACAAATAATCAAGGACAAAAATGCAATTTGACGTCATAGTCATTGGCTCTGGAATTGGTGGTTTAGTGACAGCGACTCAACTGGCTGCCATTGGTGCTGAGGTACTGGTGTTAGAACGCTATCTTATTCCAGGTGGGAGTGCTGGTTCCTTTGATCGAGAAGGCTATCGCTTCGATGTTGGAGCATCAATGATTTTCGGGTTTGGACAGAATGGAACCACCAACTTACTCACTCGCGCCTTGGAAGCTGTTAACGTCAGCTTGGAGGTAATTCCCGATCCGGTGCAGATTCACTACCATCTGCCCAACGACCTTAACCTCAAGGTTGACCGAGATTATGAAAAATTCTTACAAAATCTGATAGCATATTTTCCTCATGAGAGGCAAGGAATTCGCCGATTTTATGACGAATGCTGGAAAGTTTTTAACTGCCTCAACAGCATGGATTTGCTGTCCCTGGAAGAACCTCGATATTTGTTGCGGCAATTTTTCCAACACCCTCTAGAGTGTCTCGGTTTAGTGAAATATCTACCGCAAAATGTGGGAGATGTGGCGCGAACTTATATCAAAGACCAGCAGTTATTGAAATTTATCGATATGGAGTGTTATTGCTGGTCGGTGGTGCCAGCTGACATGACACCGACGATTAATGCGGGAATGGTGTTCTCCGACAGGCACTATGGAGGAGTTAACTACCCTAAAGGAGGGGTAGGACAAATTGCCCAAAAACTGGTAGAAGGACTTGTTCGATTTGGAGGCAAGATTCAATATCAAGCCAGAGTTACAAAAATTATTATAGAAAATAAAAAAGCCGTCGGTGTACAACTGGCTAACGGTCAAATCTATCACGCTCAACGTATTGTTTCCAATGCAACACGTTGGGATACTTTTGAGAATTTGCTACCAAAACAAGAAATACCATATGTTGAGAAAAAATGGCAGCAAAGGTATCAAAAATCTCCGAGTTTTCTTAGTTTGCACATGGGAGTCAAGGCGTCTGTTTTACCTAACGAGACAGAGTGTCACCATATCTTGTTAGAAGAGTGGGAAAAAATGGCAGACCCAGAAGGTACAGTTTTTGTATCAATTCCCACGTTACTTGACCCAAGTTTAGCGCCAACAGGGTATCACATCATCCATACCTTTACCCCTCACTGGTTTGCAGATTGGCAGGGATTTTCTGCAAGTGAGTATGAAGCGAAGAAAGAAGAAGCAGCAGGGCGGATAATCAACCGACTTGAGAGGATAATTCCAGGATTAGATGCAGGGTTAGATTATTTGGAAGTAGGAACCCCCCGCACCCATCGCCGCTTTTTAGGTCGTGAAGACGGTACTTACGGTCCAATTCCTCGGAGAAAGTTGTGGGGGTTATTGGGGATGCCATTTAATAGAACAGCTATTCCCAGGCTCTACTGTGTAGGTGATAGTACCTTTCCAGGTCAGGGATTAAATGCCGTAGCGTTTTCCGGGTTTGCCTGCGCCCATCGCATTGCAGTGGATTTAGGATTTTCAGGTTGAAGGCTGAGTGTTGAGTGTTAACAGTAGACCTTTGTAGAACTTGATTTACAAGGAGAAAACATGAAATTTGGAATTGATTTTGGTCATAATTGCCCACCAGATACTGGTGCTAGTGGCATTCAGCTTGAAGATGACGTCATCAAAGCGGTCGGTACAATTTTAACCCAAAAATTAAGAACTGCTGGTCATGAAGTTGTTAACTGTACGCCTCGTAGTGCAACCAGTGTTACTAACTCTTTGCACCAAAGAGTTGAGAAAGCTAACCAAGAGAATGTAGATTTATTGATCTCAATTCACTTTAATGCCTTTAATAGTGAAGCACATGGGTCAGAAGTTTATTATATCAGTGAGAAAGGCAAGAGGTATGCTGAAGCAGTGTTGAACAAAATTGTTGCTCTTGGCTTCAGAAATCGCGGTATTAAATATAGGGATAATCTTTATGTTTTGAAACATACCAAGATGCCTGCAATTCTGATTGAGTGTTGCTTCTGTGATTCGTCAGATGATATGAGACTATTTGACGCTCAAAAGATGGCGGATGCCCTCAAAGATGGATTAATCGCAGCAATGCCAAGCAAATTTCCAGCAATTACACCATAAGATAGATTGACACTTCTATTTTTTATACGAGTCGCATTTGCTTGAAGAGTTCGCGAATTATATACCGTTAATTAAGTAATTATTCTGATACTGAGTTTTGTTTCTCCAGAGTGTCTGTCAAATGGCCGAGTTAATTTAACGTTACCACGTCTAGAATCTATAGGATTCTTGAAGGCTAAGCAGGACTCCGGTAGCAATTGGTTAGAAGTGCACACTATTGTCCGTGCCAAAGCATGGACAATCCTATGCTAGGAAGAAGTGCGATCGCACTACTCAAGGGAAGCGCTTGTGTCAAATTAACGATGCAATTTTTTTCCTTTTCCCCGCTTCTCCTCCCTTCACCCCCCTTCTCCTCCTTTCCCCATTCTTCACCAAGAGTGCATAAGCTCAAAACATCGGCATCTATATTATTTATGATTGAAAGATCAGTTCATGCGAAGTGAGGCAGTAAATATGAGTGCTTCATCAAAATACTGGAATATTTGGCAAATTAGCTTAGCCAGTACAGGAGCAGGGTACAAATACAGTTTGGTGACAACGGCACGAGAATTTTTTCAAAAAAAATGCGCGAATTCTCAGCTTGAAGACACGCAAACTGCTTTGCTATCCTACTTTCATGCCACTACTGCTGATACGGAGGCTGCACTTGCAGGGCTTTGTCTAAGGTGCTACATTTCAGAATTTATCCTGAAAGCTTGCAAAAAAATAGATTATCTCTTTGGTAGTGAAAAGCACTTTAATTACTTAGAATTACTTCCATTTGTTTTGAATGATGATGGCGAGACTCTGATTGTCCTAGGGAGCGATCACAAAACTCAATTTGTCCTAAATAACAATAGCGAAACTCACACACCAACTTACAAATTCTTTTCTATGAGAATTTTGCAAACGTTTAAGATCGACTCCCAACGTCGAATGAGTTTGGACAATTGGGTATACTTGCAAACTAAGCAAAACCCAGAACTTAAAGATTTTTTATCTGAAAATGGGTTTAAGCATCTAAGTGACTGGGCACTATTAAATCGAGCTAGACCAAAACATTTAGAACGTTTATCAGTACGCGAGCGCCGTCTCCTAGAAGTCTTTCATGCCGTATATCGTCGAGACAGACTTCAACAACATCAAAAGGGAGCTAGAAGATGTCAAGATCCATCTAAACTTCAATTACAGGAAATGCTGCATAAATTGCAAGACTTAGATATCATCATCCACTCTACAGAGGAGTTGATGAAAGAAATCAAACAAGTAGCAACGCAATTTAGGCATTATGATATTTGGAGTTCTAGAGAACCTTTAGAAATAAAAGACCAGGACACAGGAAATTATACACCTAGACCTGATTTACCGACTGATTCCCTAAATGAGGCAGATATTGAGGATCAAGAATTTGTTGATTTGTTTCATGAGCAACTGGAACTTGCTTTGGATAGTGCAATTAAGTCAGAAATTCGCGCCATAATTACCAAATTAGAGAAGAGCAAAAACTACGCTCCCTTTGCACAAAAATTTATTCCTGGGTTACAACTTTATTACTGTGATCAACTTTCTCTTAAGGAGATTACTCCCAAACTGGGTATGACTTCTTGGGATCAAGCTAGACGTATATTGAATCCAGGAGAACTTTTAAGTAAGGTACGAACTTCGACAGTACAACAACTTCTCAACAGCATCTTAAAAAAAGCTTCAGAGAAGGGTTTAACTAAAATTCCTCCCGAACCAGAGTATCTGAAAACCTTGCTGGTGCAGATTGAAGCCTTTTGCGATCGCGAAATCTTTACTGAAGCAGCAGAGGAAATTAGAGCAGGGAAGAATCGTTCGCTAGACAGTTTCTATGCTGATCAACTTCGTCTTTATTTTCAACAGCATTCATAAATATATCGCTAATAATCGCTAACAATAAAAATTAGACATTAGC
>JAQYWN010000874.1 GCA_029379265.1 Rhizonema sp. NSF051 | reverse complement strand
ATTATAATGTTTTTTGTTATCGACTTTAATTTTAAATGCTGAATCGGGGGCAAAACCAAATACTTTTAATTGAATTTTTGATGCTTCTTTTCCTTTTATTCCATCTTTCAGGAAGTTTAGCGGTTGATTTGCCTTTGCTTCTTTTGATTGCATATTCTCTTCGTGGCTAGTGTAGCTTTTTATACTTTAATTTTGTCGCATTTTAAAACAAAGGACAAAGAAATATCCCCTCTTTGTCCTTATAACACACTATTTTTGCAATAATTTTAATCAAAGAAATCGTACGTCATTATTACTGCTGTGATGCAAAATTCGTTACCTTCATCAGGCTGCTTTTCTCCTTTTAGCGTTCCGCCTGAAAAAATTACAACAAATTCATTATCTTTTTTATTGTCCCACGCTCTACTAATCCCAGCATCTTTACTATCAAAGACTTCGGTTGTACCAGCTAGAACATTAAAAGAACAATCGATAAGAACACAAGGTTTTTTGTATTTTGATACAGCTTCGGAATATGCTTTTGCAACTTGTGCTGTCAAAACTTTAACTTCTTCATTTGAAAAAGTATCTAGACAGTAAAAAAAAGTATCTTTTGCCCTTTCCGCTCTTTCTTTCGGAGTTAGGATTGGCTGAGGGTTATTTGCTTTGTAGGCTTTATTCGCAGCGCGTGTTTTGTTACCCATTTTTCCTCTTCGTGGTTTATTTCTTTGTTGCTACTATAGTATTTCAGTATGAAATAAAACTGCAACAGTAATTCTCAAAAAAATATACGTAGCTTTTTATACGCAGATACACAGTTTTTTCTTAGCACGAGAATATGCGGTATAAATCAACTCCTTAGCCATATCCGTATCGGGGCATTTTAAGATATCGCCAAGATGGACATATACTTTGTCAAAGCCACTACCTTGAGCTTTATGTATCGTGCTGGCATAGGTACGAGAAACGTTCGCGAATTTGTCCCGTAATTGCGCCCTTTCGCGAAAGATTTGCTTGCGATACTGATTATCAGGATTAGAGTACTCCAGCGCCGCCTGACGCATTTCTTCAAGGGCTTCGTCGAAGGCTTTTTTATCGGAGTCGTCTAGGACAAATACCTGGAGCGATCGCCCAATAACATCCCCTGTATCATCAACATCCTTCCATTCCACAATCAGGGATGAACAATTAAATCCCTGCTCTAGGTGTCGCTGAACATTAGTGACTTGCACTACAGTGCCACTGTTGACCAGAATCACTCTCTCTTTAATCCAGCGATCCCACTCAGTTACAGCTTTGTTGAATACCAAGAACATACCCGGTTCATACTCTGGGATTATTGGTACTTGCCAACCGAATATTTTGCGACAGGCACTGATGTCTCCCACGTTCACATCAAAGCTAAAGAAGTCTCTGCTTGAAGAATATCCCTTGCGTCGTAGCTGCGATTCAATGTGGATGTTGACGTTCAGCCAGTCCGCTAATTTATTGGTAAAGCATAGCGATCGCACCTCAGTGCCGTCAACATCATTCGCAACGTCTTCTGCCAGCGAATCAATCCAGGTGTACTTATCTAGTACCTGCACCTGTACTCCATCAGCATATTTCTGTGGATGGACAAAATGCCGCGAGTCTTTAACGGCTGTCACCAAATCTTTGATTCTGCCGTCATACCGCACGGGTTCAGTGAGATTAATCCAATATGGCACCTCAGAAAACACCGGAGATTTCTCTTTGTGTTTTACCGGGCGCAGCTGCTCGCTGTCTCCCATAGTGATAAGCGGTGGGCAATCTTTGAGAGACTTGGTGTAATTCCACTGGCGATCGCTCAACATAGATACCTCATCAAATATCACCAAGTCAAAGCCATCAATTTTTAGCTTATTCCTCTTGAATACAAACTCATCTTCACCATCATCATCTAACTGAGATTTGACACCAAGCAGTGATGCAATGGTGGTAATCTTGCATTGAGTTATGCCGTTCTCTAACGCCATTTGCACAAGGACATTTTTGGCTTTATGTGTTGGCGCAGCTATGGCGATCGCCCAAGGTTGTTCTCTTAGTAATTCGGCAACAAATGTCCAGATGCTCGTTGATTTCCCTGAACCTGGTACGCCACATAATCCGATAAATTTCTCTTCAAACTCCAGCATATATGGAGGATATTTGTTGACTTTGTTCCACCAGGAATGCAGTTCGTTTACTGCATTAGTTTGTTGCTGATTTAGGGTAAGCCCTGCGGGACTGATGAGGAGTTTTTCTTGAATTAACATTGTGATTCTGGTGTAGCGATCAGGTTTGCTGACAAAAAATCCGCGCTGAGTTGGCAACGCGGACTGAATTAAGAAAGTTACACAAATCTAGAATGGTGGTTTGCCGTCGTCATCGAATCCACCGAGTTCATCAACGGCATTTGGTACAGCTTTACGTGGAGAAAATCCGTCATCCTCTTTGTCTGATGGTTTACCGTATGCTTCCTCTATAGAGGCGATCGCTGGCTGATAGTTTTTGTATTTATCAAAGACAGAGCGAACGATTTCTCCTGTCTCAGACTTTGGCGAAATCAAGTATTTCTCTATTGTTTTTGCAGTAGGTAATTCATAATTGTTGACGCTGGCAATATCGCTGGTATTTTCTCCTTTACCTACTTCATCAACCTCGAATGTTGGACAATAGACACAATGCGCCCAGAAGTCAGGCTTTTTAATTGTGGCTATTCCTTCCTTGTTAAGAAGCGCAACAGGTTTATTGTATCTTCGCATTGCATAAGCCGATTCAACATCTACCACAAAACCAGTGGTATCTTTTGGTCTTTTTTCGTAACGATTCGAGATGAACTTTTGACCAAATCTTATTCCAGCAATGCCTGTTAATGAAATTTTCAAAGGAAGTGCAGTTTTATTTCCGTTTTCATCTACAAAGACATCGTGAGCTACTGAGTTGTCATCTCTTAAAATCAGCAAGAAACCAATAGTAAAGTTTTGAGATTTGTCTTTGTCGTAATTCTTGCCACCAGTCCCGATTATTTTGTTTGTCTCTTTGTCTTTTAGATAAAGTCCTGTTTGATGTACAAACAATAGTCTAGGTGTTTGGCTAAACCATAACTTTGCTTTTTTCTTGGTCTTAAATTCATACTCCAGTAGTTCCCATTCGGCAGTGGGATTAAAGTTTATAGCTTGAGCATTTTCTTCAAGTATTGCCAAACCGAATGGCTTTGCTTGCCCTTTGGCAAACACCGGATTTATTATTTGGGCGAATGGTGACTGCTCGGCAGCTTCTTGAGTATATTCTGCCGAATCAAATTCAGAAAATTCATCGTTAATCTGAGAAGCGATCGCTGTTGTAATTGTTGTAGTGGTCATTGCAATTTTGTTTTAATTTTGTTTTGCGTTTTTGTAGTGTTGCTGCTGCAATAAATCTAATATATCACATTAAACTATTTG
>JAQYWN010000873.1 GCA_029379265.1 Rhizonema sp. NSF051 | reverse complement strand
GAAGGTGATAATCTATTACGTCAAAATATATAGTTTAATTTTTATTGATGAGATAAATTAGGTTAAATTAGTTCTAGAGGATGATCACATAAAATCTTAGCAGTAGATAAAATGATGAGGTCATCAAAGTCAGTTAGCTACTAGGCTATAAAAATATAGTAAATCAGGACATATAGGTAAATCTTCATACAATTAGCCTAGGAACAGGAAAACAGTATCTCAAATCTATGTCAAAATCTACATCTATTCTCTGTCTTGGAATCGGCTGGTTTCCAACAACACCAGGTGGACTAGAACGATATATTTACGAACTGACTCAAAGACTAGCAGCTTGCCAAGACTCTGTAGAATTATGTGGAGTCGGTCTACCAGAAGCTGACGATTCAAAAGCCATCAAGCTGACTAACTTAGCTTCGCCAGATAGTCGAATCTGGAACAGACTGTGGTCTATTCGCAATAACTTCAAAAAAACAAGAATAGGCAAACCGGAAGCAATAAACTTGCATTTTGCTTTGTACAGCTTTCCTCTTTTGGATATCCTTCCAAAAGACGTGCCAGTTACATTTACCTTTCACGGTCCTTGGGCTTTAGAGAGCAAGCCCGAGTCAGGCGAGAGGAAATTGAGCGATTTTCTGAAGTACTGGCTGATAGAAAAAAGAACTTATGATCGCAGTGATCGCTTTATTGTTCTCTCCAAAGCATTTGCTAACATATTACATGAAGAATATCAAGTTCCTTGGGAAAAAATACACATTATTCCCGGTGGAGTTGACATCACCCGGTTTGTACCTAACCTTTCGCCTGAAATCGCGAGGGCAAAACTAGGTTGGCCATGCGATCGCCAGATTCTACTCTCATCTCGTCGCTTAGTACATCGAGTGGGACTTGACAAATTATTGAGCGCTTTAGCTAAAATTAAGCCGAGGGTTGATGATTTCATGCTGATGATCGTCGGTCGAGGACCGTTAGAAGCAGCATTAAAGCAGCAGGCTACAGAATTAGGATTAAATGACCATGTTAAATTTTTAGGGTTTCTACCTGATGAACTATTACCCATAGCCTACCAAGCGGCTGACTTAAGTCTCATGCCAAGTCAATCTTTTGAAGGCTTTGGTTTAGCCTTAGTCGAATCTCTGTCTTGTGGTACCCCTGTCCTATGTACTCCTGTGGGTGGAATGCCAGAAATTTTAGCACCATTCTCGCCGGATTTAATCACGAAGTCTACGGAAGTTTCAGATATTGCCGAAAAATTAGTTGAGGTGCTGCAAGGAAAAATTCCACTGCCTTCAACAGTAGCCTGCCGTCAGTATGCTGTAGATAACTACGACTGGGACAAAATAGCCCAAAAGGTACGGCACGTTCTATTAGCTTAGAGATGATGAAAATTCTATTTCTAGATCAAAGCGGTAAACCGGGCGGTGCAGAACTATGCTTGATAGATATTGCCAAACCGTACCGCGATCGCTGTTTGGTTGGTTTATTTGCTGATGGTTCTTTTAGGGATTTACTAGAGCGCGCTCACATTCCGGTGGAAGTTTTGGCAACCAGTCAAATCCAAGTTCGCAAAGAAAGCAGCTTGGGACAAGGCTTAGCTAGTTTAAGTCAACTCATTCCTCTTATTGGCAAAGTTGTTCAAAAAGCCCGTAAACACGATTTAATTTATGCCAATACACAAAAAGCATTAGTTGTTGGCGCACTTGCTAGTTTTTTCAGCCGTCGTCCTCTGGTTTACCATCTGCATGATATTATTTCGCCAGAGCATTTTAGTAAAACGAATCGTCGCATAGCCGTCACGAGTGCCAATCGTTTTGCTTCATTGGTTATTGCCAATTCTCAAGCAAGTCTCTCCGCCTTTGTCAAAGCAGGAGGACGCCAAGATCTAGCCGCTATCGTTTATAACGGCTTTGATCCAAAAGTTTATCAAATTCCAGAATCTGACGTGAGTCAAATTAGACAACATCTTGGATTACACAAGCAATTTGTCATTGGCCACTTCAGTCGTCTTGCACCTTGGAAAGGACAGCATATATTAATAGAAGCAATTGCCCAATGTCCTGAAAACGTGACAGCAATATTGGTTGGTGATGCATTGTTTGGCGAACAAGACTATGTGCAGCAGTTACACCAACAAGTAACAGCACTGGGACTAGAAAAAAGAGTTAAATTTCTGGGATTCCGTTCAGATATTCCTTTGTTAATGACTGCGTGCGATCTAATTGCCCATACCTCGACTTCACCAGAACCTTTTGGGAGAGTGATTGTAGAAGCTATGTTGTGTGGAAAACCCGTTGTTGCAGCAAAAGCAGGCGGTGCGATCGAATTAGTAGAACAAGGTGTGAACGGTTTTCTCGTGACACCAGGAAATCCTCAGGAACTTGCACAAACTATTATTACCTGCCTTCAAGAAACCGAGAAGACAATGGTTATAGCTCGTCATGCACGTACTACTGCTAGCCAGCGTTTTGATGTAGCAACTATCAATCAGCAAATTTCTCAATTACTGGAAAAGAAATTTATTTCAAAAAGCGACTAGCCATTTGCATTATGTCAGCTAGATTGACACTCCCACTGTGATCTGCATCCAGGAAAGCATTCAGTACTGGATTTTCCCCAGTTTGAGGATTTTGAGAATTTGCTCCTGATTTTAATATATTTAGGACTACAGGAACCAATGTTGGTAGGAATTGTTGAATCATCCCCGCATCCAAACCAGTACGTTCTTGTATAACCTGACCGATTTCTTGTTGTATAAAAGGTGATAACAACGACTCGACTGCTTCGGAACTCGGGGAAGTTCCAGCATATTCATCTACCGTAGCTTGTGCCGCTTCATTTCCATCCGTAGCTTGCTTTTCTTGTAAGGATGAACGGACATACTTACCAACAATCCCCAAAATGGATTGCATTGTCGAGGGCTCTGTACCAGTATTCTGACTCAGTTGTTCCACTGTATTGACAATATCGCCCAAGTGCCCTAGACTCCCTTCTTGTTCAGGATTTTCAATCGCACCTAAAATTTGGTCAAAAAGTCCCATAATATGTTTTCTCCGCAATCAATATTGTGCTAAACCATATTTTGACATGCAAGTACTATTTTCTTTAAATTAAAAATTAAAAAACTCAGAATGCAATCTGTGGGGGATTTGTTTCCTACTTATCCCCTACCTTCATAATTGCGTTCTGCTTCCTTTCTTCTTCAACCCTTAAGCGCTTTTCTAAAGTTTTGACGATATGATCTATTTGTTAGCAACAAAGCTGGCCATAACAAAGCCAAACTAAGACGATTAGGTAAGGTTCGCTGGAAGTTTGTCCGATAAAATCCCTTCCAAAACTTCCAAACCCCAGCGACATAAACCACGACTAACCCGAAAACAATTATAGTCATTTCTTTATAAGTCCACCCATAAATGACAGAATTCTATTTAAG
>JAQYWN010000872.1 GCA_029379265.1 Rhizonema sp. NSF051 | reverse complement strand
GCTTTAAGATTATGAAGTTATTTCTAATTTATATATGGTGATTCTTTGGAGGAGTGATGAAAATTATTTTTTGAATGAATCCGAAGGGCTTGTCGTTAGACATCGCTCCATCAAAGAGATAACGGGAAAAGTCAGCCTACTAACAACTAACTTCTTCTAAATTTTTCTCGGCGGTACCAGCGTACTATTTGCTGAGGAGAAACGCCGAGTAAATAAGTAATAATGATTATTTGATTAATCAGGGTGGTTCTGAAAATTCCTTGTTTCAGCCACCGACGTGGTGAGGTCAAAACTGGCACTCTTATCAGGGCAATGTGTCCGATGCGTCTTAAACGACGCATGAGTTCAAAGTCCTCCATAATGGGTATTTCGTGAAATTTACCCTTTTGGTAAAAGATTTGTTTTGTTAAAAAAATTGCTTGATCTCCATAAGGCATTTGCAAAAAATGCGATCGCCAGTTCACTCCCCATTCCACTAACCGCAAACTCCAATGTGGTGCATCGATCCGCAAGGTAAAGGCACCAGCCACAGTTCCTGGCTGTTGCAATGAATTGCGAACCATGACGTCAAACCCACTCGGTAAAAGGGTATCAGCATGGAGAAAGAGAAGAATATCCCCACTTGCAACTAAGGCACCTGCA
Organism: Rhizonema sp. NSF051; assembly: GCA_029379265.1. Classification (GTDB taxonomy): domain Bacteria; phylum Cyanobacteriota; class Cyanobacteriia; order Cyanobacteriales; family Nostocaceae; genus Rhizonema. The sequence goes on along the minus strand of JAQYWN010000872.1, from coordinate 2,789 downwards.
TTCATTTGGCAAGCGCGACCAGTATCTGATGAGATAACTTTGACACTTAAATACTTAGCTATTTCTACGGTATCATCTTTTGACCCGCCGTCTACCACAATGACTTCAACATTAGTACTGGATTGAGTGCTGACGAAAGCTTGTTTGATTTTTGTCGCCTCATTGAGAACTGGAATGATAATGGAAATTTTGGCAGCACCAGTATTCTGATTCTTAATAATTGACAATTGATATGTTTCTCTTGTCTTTGTGGTTTTTTCTTCTGATTATCTACTAGTACGACGTTGTCAAAGATAGTATCGTTACAATTCGTTAGATATCATATTATGTCCGGTAAATTAACCTTAATTTTATCTAAATCCTACCCCGCAAAAGCTGTGATTTTTATCACCTATACGATTGCGGAGAAGGGTTGGGGTATGGTTATTTTATTATGGGTAATTTTACGAACATAATATCACAGAGTCAAGCAAAAGCTGCGGATTCTGCATTAACCTTCATGGTGGGCTGAGATAAAACCGCTGCCAAAGTGTCAACATCGTCCCAAAACAGATTGGCGATCGCGTTCATGTAGAAGAGGCGAAACACATTCACTCCTTTGCGGTACTAGATATCGAAGAAGTTTGAAGTCTTCTTCGGTTAGTAAATACATCACAGTTTAATCAGTTAAGCGTAATTATGTAGTGACCGAGTAGACTGTGACGTTCGTAGGTGAGAAGATAGAAATGTAGTAACTTGGGGTTATTGCGATCGCGATGCATAACGACTCCATCAATTGCCGTATCGTGATGGTTGAGCCATTTATTTTGGGAGTCAAGTAAGACACTAAAATAAGGACTCTTAGAAGGAGGAGCTTGTTTTAAATCTTCATAACTCTGGTAAAAAGGTGGCACTCCAATTCCCATAGGCATATACAAGCCTTTAGAATAGTCACTTACAGGAAGCACAGGGATTTTATTTAAATCAAATCCACTCACAAGATATCTATTGTTCGTACCTGTCGTTTTATCTTGGAATATCAGTTCAAGTTCCTGTAACGGTTGACTTGATGCGGGTGATTTCACGGTTCTCAAAATAGCTTTTTTAAAATTAGCTATTCTCTCAAATTTATTACTCCAAGGTTTATTGATATCATATCTACCAGGAGCAGCAAAAGTTGCAAATTTAGCAGGGGAATTTTGTAAATCTTTCCATGTTAAAAGATTTTCACCTAAAACCAACTTGAATTTCCTTTTTTGTTCGCCAGAGGTGAGAAATCTCTCATCTGCTAGAAATTTAGTTGGAATTTCGTTTTCGGAAATCACTTGTCTTAATGCCTGCAAATCTACAGGAGTCCCTTCTGGATTTTGCCAGTGTTCCAGCTGATACCAGTCTTGCCAGTAAGAAACTTTATTGTTATCCTCAAATATATTTTTGTAATGTCCCATCGGAAAGGTAAACCAACCTTGATAGTAAAGTTTTTTCGCATCTCCTTCCTTAACAGATAGCAATACTTCCCACAAGCCAGCATTCAAACAATTATTGGCAATATCAGCAGACACCAAATTAGTTTTTTCAAATCCGTCACCACCTGACACCTCAACGTCATTTGAATTAGGCTTGAAGCTGACTTGTTGCCTATTCCATTCTCGCTCAACCAGAGCAATGGTTTCTAGATTTTTATTCTGCTTTACCCAATCTGGTTCTTTGGGTACGAATAAACTCACATCAACGTTTTTGAAAACTATTTTAGCCGTATGCTTATTAGTTGGCTCTAGAACAAAATCAAAATGAGTCGCATCTTTTTTAATCAGAGTTAACTTACGATCAGCGTATTGTCTATAATGGGTACTCAAATCGGCTGGATTCTCTGGATATTCGCTCCTGGAGAATTCCTTTACCGGAACTGTCATCCGAGCCGTAGCATTATATCTTGAAAAAAATAAAATACCTGCGATCGCTAGTAAGGACAATGTACCAGTTGCTCCAAGCAGAAGAACCCATTTTAGCCGTTGATTTAGAGGAACACTTTTCAGTTGTTGATTTAGAGAAATCCGTTTCGGTTTTTGGTTTTCTGTAGTTGTCATTGCCCAGCACCTTGAGTAAATTAAAGGAGTATTAAGTTTTCCAAACTTCTTGCCAGCGTGAAGTATAGATGCCGTATACTTAACGACAACCTAATTGATTAAGTGCTGGCTATACGCTGCACTTTTTCTAGTTGTTACTGTCTAAGCCATTTGTCCAGAACGACAAATGACCGATTTACACGCAGATTTAGCAAGCAACTGTGCTTGTTAAATAGCTGATAGATGACAAAATTTCTCTGTAATTAGTCGTGAGAGATATAATTCTGCAGTTCTGCACTATTGTTAAGTACAGATCCAGATCAAGGTTTTAGCCATGTACTGAGATGCTTTGCTAAATATGAGAGCAAAAGAATCTCTTAAAGCATCCGATAAGAACCATATGGACAAGCAAATTAGCCAGCTTAGGTACAGCTAATCTGCATCAAATCTATTATGTACATAGTCCAATGGAAAAAAAAATTGTGTAAGAGGGGTTTAACCCCTCACCCCCTTTTGGGGTTTTCGAGATATTGATAATCGAAAGATAACATACAGCTTTAAGTAGAGAAAAGAGTATTTTTTTACTTGATGTCATAAACAAACAATCGCATGAATAGTTTTTCAATACGATTCAGTTAAGATAATTTATCTACCGTCAACATATGTATAGACGCATTGTATGTAGAGACGCAACTTTGTTGTATCTCTACATATCCTTACCGTAGCATATAAATACATATGTAG
>JAQYWN010000871.1 GCA_029379265.1 Rhizonema sp. NSF051 | reverse complement strand
GAATTATGGTTTATTGACGCGGAAAATAGTTAAATTTTTATAAAGAACAATCAATTACTAGTAGAAGAGGCAATGGCAGCAGACTATCCAGATATTGATATTGCGCCATTTATTGATCACACCCTGCTGATCCCAACGGCTTCGGAGGAGCAGGTTGAGAAATGGTGTGAAGAAGCAGATAGATTTCGCTTTGCAACAGTTTGCGTGTACCCAGCATATGTCAAGCAAGCGGCGGAACTCCTCCATGGTAGAAAGCCTAAAGTCTGTACGGTGATAGGCTTTCCAGCAGGGGCAACGACTTCAGCAACGAAGCTGTACGAAGCTCAAGAAGCTGTGGAAAATGGTGCCACGGAGTTAGATGTGGTGATGAACTTGGGCTGGTTGAAAGCTGGCAAAACCGAGGAAGCGTATCGAGAAATTGCGGAAATTTGCGAAGAGACTGGGCAAACGGTGAAAGTCATTTTGGAAACCACCCTGTTAACGGATGCCGAAAAAAGACAGGCTGCAGAAATATTTATGGATGCTGGGGTAGCTTTTCTCAAAACCAGCACAGGTTGGAATGGTGGTGCAACAGTAGATGATGTACGACTTTTGAAGGAAATTACCCGAGAAAGTATAGGAATTAAAGCCTCAGGGGGTATCCGTACTTTTTACGGGGCTTTAGACTTGATTTTAGCGGGTGCAACAAGATTGGGAACTTCTAGCAGTGTCGATTTGCTCCGCCAACGCGATACGCTAGATCGTAGAGAGTAGTCAAAAGTTCATTGTCATTGGTCAATGACTAATGGCTAATGAGTTATGAGTAATGAGTAAAACATATAAAGCTACTGGAATTAATCTCAAAACCCAAGCATTGGGCGAAGCAGATAAGTTAGTGACAATTTTGACTCCTGAGTTCGGCTTGATTCGTGCGGTGGCTCCTGGAGCACGTAAGCATAACTCTAGCTTGGGTGGAAGAAGTGGGATGTTTGTGGTAAATGAGTTACTCATTGCTAAAGGGCGATCGCTTGATAAAATTACGCAAGCACAGACTATTAAATCTTATCCGGGTCTAGCAAAAAACTTGGGAAAACTAGCTGCAAGTCAGTATTTAGCAGAAATAGTACTGTGTCAAGCGTTGAGCGAACAACCCCAAGAAGAACTGTATGAGTTACTTCAAGAACATCTCAGCCGCATAGAGGCGATCGCCACTAAAGACAGTGATAGTGTTTTGGCGCATCTAACTCACGGGGTATTTCACCTTTTAGCGTTAGCCGGATTGACTCCTCAAGTGCAAGTGTGTTGCCTAACTGGACTCTCTCTAACACCAGATGTCACAGATCCTAATTGGCAAGTCGGATTTAGTATACCAGCCGGTGGTACAGTTTGCTTAGCTGCTTGGGAACGTTTGCGAAAAGAGGAAGAGAATGTAAGAGCGTCTTCGTCCACGGCTTCGGTGAAAGAGAAGCAAGCTCAATACCAGACAATTGTCCATCGGCAAGAAAAAATAGTAATTTCCAGCCGCTTGAATGCTAAAGATCTGACTAGACTCCAGCAACTGTCGCAACCAGAAATAATGCAAGATGCAGCTAAAGATGATAGCTGGTTGTCAGTTGAGAAAATTTTGCGCTCCTATGCTCAATATCATTTCGGTCGCTCTATTCGCTCCGCTGCCTTAATTGATTCTTATTTTGCTGCAAATCATGATGCAACCTTCTAATTCCGATCCAATTATCCTACCCCTGTCGCCAAGCGACTTAAAAAAACAAACTAGTGCTATTTCGCCTAAAGTTACCAATCACTTAAGTGCAGTTTCTCAACCCAACCGCGATCAAATTCACCATCAACAAATGTCTGCCAAAGACGTTTCCACAAACGATAAAAATGGGAAATCGGAACTCCCAAAAACTGACGAGCCAACCCTTAGTGAAGTCAATGGGCATAGTACCAAAGTTGCTGAAACTCAGGCTGAACAAACCTCTAATTCGACAGAAGAAACTGTAGAGGGATTTTTGCCAGTTTTGAAAAACCCTAACTTCCTGGCTCTTTGGGGTGGTCAAGTCTTTTGCCAACTGGCTGATAAAGTGTATCTGGTGCTGATGATTGCTTTAATTAACACTCAGTTTCAATCAAGCGATCAAAGCATCAGTGGGTGGGTGTCAGTACTAATGATTTCTTTTACCATTCCCGCAGTCCTTTTTGGTTCCCTGGCAGGTGCGTTCGTAGATCGGTGGTCAAAAAAAGCGGTGTTGGTAGCAACGAATATGTGGCGCGGTATCCTAGTTTTGGTCATTCCTATACTGCTGTGGTTGACTCATGATTGGCAGCCATTGGGGGGAGTAATACCAGTCGGTTTTAGCATCATTCTTGCAGTGACTTTTTTAGTTTCTACATTGACGCAGTTTTTTGCACCAGCGGAGCAAGCAGCAATTCCTTTAGTGGTGAAAGAACAGCATTTACTCTCAGCTAACTCGCTTTACACAACGACAATGATGGCATCTGTGATTGTCGGTTTTGCTGTGGGAGAACCATTGTTAGGGATTGCCGATCAACTTTGGCTGCAATTAGGTGGCAGTGGCGAACTGGGCAAAGAATTTCTGGTAGGTGGCAGTTATGTGATCGCTGGGATAATTTTATTGCTTATTGTCACTAACGAAAAACGCCAACAATCTGAAAAAGAATCTCCCCACATTTTTGCCGATATGCAGGATGGTTTACGCTATCTGAGTGAAAATCATCGCCTCCGTAATGCTCTCATTCAACTGATCATCTTGTTTTCTGTGTTCGCGGCACTCACCGTTTTAGCGGTTCGCATGGCAGAAATCATTCCTAACTTAAAAGCCTCCCAATTCGGCTTTTTACTGGCAGCTGGCGGTGTTGGTATTGCGCTTGGAGCGACAATTCTCGGTCAGTTTTGTCAACGCTTCTCCTATACCCTTCTCAGTTTATGTGGATGTCTGGGTATGGCAGCGTCTTTAATTGGTTTGTCAGTATTTACTACACAACTGTCGATCATCCTACTCCTTGTCACCCTATTAGGTGTGTTTGGGGCACTCGTTGGCATCCCCATGCAAACTGCTATCCAAGCAGAAACTCCACCGGAAATGCGCGGTAAAATTTTTGGTTTGCAAAACAACGTGATTAATATTGCTCTCTCCCTGCCTTTAGCATTAACAGGTGTTATAGAAACCTTTCTTGGATTACAGACTGTCTTTTTGGGATTAGCTGCAATTGTCTTTTCAGGCAGTTTATTAACTTGGTATTACTCTTCTAAATGAATATCGGCGAGAAAGAGTTATTTTTCGACGGAAAGCTGCTGTTTTCGTGCTAAACTTAGGTCAGTGGGAAATTCTCACATATTTATTCCTGGGCATCAATTAGACATAGGCTAGGCGCAATCAGCTGCGCCTAGAGTATCTGTCTGAAAAATATTGATCACAAAGGTAAGGAAATACAA
>JAQYWN010000870.1 GCA_029379265.1 Rhizonema sp. NSF051 | reverse complement strand
GAATAACATGTTCAAATTAAAAATATCATGTTATATTATTGTTATTGAACAGTTAGATATATGGTTACCCCAGAGACACTCAAAACAGCAACCAATCGAGAATTACAACAATACCGACATGAATTAGGAGTTGAGCGAGTATCCAGGCTCGGTACTGAAGCACTCCGTACCGCGCTGATTCAATCAATTGACCCAAACTACCAACCCGAAAATAAAGTGAAAGTCAGTGCATCTGAAACCAACCTACCCCAGATGTTTTTCAATCGGGTGATGGGTCTGTCAGATGTGGCTGAAGTTGAAAAAGAATGTACTCAACTTGCTCAAGACTTAGGACTTGAGAAGATTACAGCTAAGAGTCGCTCAAATAAGCTTGCGCCCTACACCAAACTTTTCAAAGGACTAGAACCAACTCCCGACACCCGACATCTGTTTTTCTCTTATAAGGCAGAAGGTCAAAAGGAATCGATCCAACGACATCTCTATTTCAAGTACATGGGCTTAGCCGATACCAACTGGGCTAAGGAAAGTGAGAAAGCTCAAGAGCGCAAGGAACTAAAGAAGGGTGAGACAAAATCCAGTGATGCGATCGCCAACCTACTTAGTGAAGAAAACAAGCTTTTTAGTGTAGAAAAATACCTAAAAGTCGCTACCACATTACTTAATAGTAATGATGCATGGGAACTAGCTATCGGACTAACAGCAGTATCAGCACGACGTTTGAGTGAGATTGTGCTGCTGAGTGAATTCTCACTAGGCGAAACACCGTCCTATCTTCCACACAAAGAATATGCTGTAATGATCGATGGCTTGGCTAAGAAACGAGATAAAGTAGCCAAAACAGCTACAAGTCTTTTAATTCCTGCAAACGAATTCGTTACCCGCATAAATCATCTTCGCGCTCTACCTGAAATTGTTAGGGTGCAAGAGCTATTTGATAAATTGATCGGGTTAGAGTACGACAAGGAATACTGCTACAAAAAATGCGAAGAAATATTCGGTAAGCCGTGTAGAGATGTAACCGAAATGTTCTTTGATTTCTTACCTAGAGTGCTTGATAGTGGAGACAATCGTAAAAACATCTTGTTACGCGCCTGTAGTTCAAAGATGCTAGCTTTACGCGATTTACCAAACCAAAACCATCAAGCCCAATTACGATATACCGGGTTAATGACAGGGCACCTTTTACCAACTATTAAAGAAGATGGAAGTATTGGTTACGATAAGAATCAAGAGAAAAATTTATCATCCACTTTGCACTACACCGACTACGACCCCGACACTAAAGACATTCCGTTTCTAAAGGATGTAGTCAAAATTTCCATAACACCAGTACTTACAAACACACTACAACTCATAGAGGAAAATGAAGATATGGCTGTCATCACAGAATTAAGAACTACCATTGCAGATTTAGAGTCAGAACTAGCTGCTAAAAATGCAGAGATAGAAACACTCAGAAATCAACTGGCTAATAAGACTAGCACCCCACGAACAGAACCAAGAAAAGATGTAGCTGATATGACGGGTGAAGAGTTACTTCAGACTAGAAAGAAGGGGAGTACTGATGAAAAGCTGCAACGATGCTATAAAGCATTAACCGAATTCAACGCCAATGCAACTGAAAATAGACTCAATCCTACTGCTTTGATTCTGGCTAAACTCTCTGGCTGTAACCGAGTTGCTATCGGTGAGTGGATGAAAGCACACAATGATGAGATTCAATCGCACCGCCTAACCTATCAAATGACAGATGAGTACTACAACAATAGATACCGTAAATCTGATGGGGTGACTACTGAAAGCTTAATTGAACAAATCAGACAATCCTATCTTAAGTAATCAATAATGTAAAGCTAGTAGATAAGTCTACTAGTTTCATTTTTCATGTAAGGTACCAGTAGAGATGAGAAAAGAATTTTTAGACCAAAACCACCACTACGCAATCACTTTATTAGCAGCAGGGTATACAAATGAAGAGGTAGCTAGAAAAACTGGTGTATCTTCTAGAACAATAGGTCACTGGAAAAAACGAGATGACTTCGCAAATTTACTGAGACAAGCAACAGCAGCTACTTATGATGCGGCTGTAGCCGAATTGGTGAGCGGTAGTCGAGCAGCAGCACAGGAACTTAAAAGGTTAATTGACGACCCCGACACACCTAGTCGAGTGAAAGTATCTGCCATCCAAGTACTGTTAAGCAATGCAGCTAAGGCTAAGGACACGGTATTGCAAGAGCGACTGGAACGGGTAGAGAACTTACTGGATGACGAAAACTTAGAGGAAACAATCACAATAGATGCTGACATTATCAAAGATTCAGAAGATTGAACGTAAAGCCAAGAAGCGTAAAAAAAAGCAGGAAGGAATAACCTTAGCAGTTCCCGATTTATGGGTGGATTTCGCCAAACTGTGTAAGGTAAGGAGTGGCGGAAACGTAATTCCTTTTAACCCCTACCCTTACCAGATTGAATTGGTTGATTTGATGCTTACCCGGTCTGTGGTAGTGGTCAAAAGTCGTCAGCTTGGAATCAGTGAAACCATTACCTGTTTTATGTTGTGGCGTGCTTGTCTCAATCCTGGGTACCTAGGGCTAGTCTTCAGTAAAACTCAAACAGACTCTTCACTGCTTGCCCGACGGATGAAACGGATGATTGAGAGTTTGGGAATGAAGACCGCGACTGATAACGTTTCTGATATCGAGATCCAGGGTAGAGGTAGAATACTATTCCGTAACTCTCGACCGGATAGCGCTAGAGGAATCGAGAGTGTGTGCGATGTGTTTTTAGACGAACTTGCATTCTTAGAGTCAGGACAAGAAATCTACAACTCGCTTGCACCCAGTATGCAGATGGTTGGTGATAAAGCCCGTGTATTCGCCGTCAGCACACCTAATGGTAAAGCCGGATTCTATTGGGACTTGCTTAATTCTGGTAACGGTGATCGGGATATAGAAATAATTTGTGAGAAAGCTAGCAAAAGTCAAAGCAAGCCGTTTGAGTACTGGGTAGATTCTGGTAACTGGGGTAAAGTACTCATTCACTGGAAGACACATCCTATTTATGGAGGTAATCCCAATTTCTTACAGGAAGTGCATGAGAAACAAAAGCTATCATGGCAGACAATCAACCAAGAGTACAATCTAAGCTTTCAGGAATCAGAAACGAATTACTTCAATGCAGATATCATTAGGGGAATCGATACCGGGTATCTAGCCGAACCGGAAGAGGATTGTTACTACTTTGCGGGAATCGATACAGCGACTACTGGGCTTGATTATTGCGTATGCGTAATCCTTAAACTGGCTGAATACTCAGATATATTTGAACTCGTACAACTCTACAGAAAGAGACAGCAATCAAGTGAATATCATTTGTCCCAAAACTCAGATCTTGCACCTGACCGGATAAACCCTGAATATGCATATAAAGAGCAGAA
>JAQYWN010000869.1 GCA_029379265.1 Rhizonema sp. NSF051 | reverse complement strand
CCTCCATTTATGGATGGAGAACAACAAAAATGTCTGCACGCTCCACGTAGTGCGCGAAGTCTTGGGGCAAAGCTCGCGGGAGGGAAGCTTCCCTCCCGCAGACTTTGCGAGAGAGTACTCTCATGCGCGGGCTTCGCGCGAAGCTCGTCGGACGGAATCTTCCGCCCGACAGACTTCGCAAGAAATACTACGTCCAAGCCACAAGCCCCTCCATTTATGGATGGGGTTTCCCCCTGCTCACGAACCCCAGCAAGACTGCCTCTTGTTGACGGAAAAACTCTCATTCGTGGAAAAATCAAAAGTTGAGGCGCTAAAAATGCTGAAAGCATATCAGACAATTTCTGTCAATGCCTAAGTCATAATTACTAGAAATTGCGGTAATATCTAGCAGTTAAAAAAACTGCCAATAATTTTACGAACGTGGCGGTAAGATGGATGTGGAAGATGGCCATTGTGAAGTTTCTTCAGATACTTCCACCCAAGGTGTAGTCGGAGTATCAGAATCATATTCCAGAGATAAAGTATTGATTAACAACCCGTTGTTGGACAAAGATTTTGGGTCTTCATAATTTATCAATTCGTCAACTTCCTTAAGTGCTAAGGATGCAGATTGATATCGCTGCTGAAAGTCCTCCAACACCATTTTACTGAGAATTTTAGCAAAAGCTTCGCTTACGTCTGCCTTATCAACCCATTTTAACTCTCCACTTGCATCTCTTTCTATTTCATGGGGAACTATGCCAGTTAAAGCTTTAATAGCAATCATACCAACTGCATAGATGTCACTACTGTATTGCGGACGCCCATAATATTGCTCGCTTGGAGCATAACCTCTAGTCCCAATACCAATGGTGAAAGCTGTTTGTTCTGGATTATTAAGCAGTTGTGTGGTGACTTCCTTAACAGCACCAAAGTCAATCAGTACCAGCTTGCTATCTGAGTCTCGCCGGATGATATTGTTGGGTTTAATATCTCGGTGAATCACGCCGTTATGATGGACAAACGTTAATGTTTGTAATAAGTCGCGTAAAATCTCAATAACTTTTGCCTGTTGCAGGCGTTTACCCGTTGGCAGTTCCTGACTCAACGCATGACCAACTATATACTCTTGAACTAAATAAAATTCTTCTTCCTCTTCAAAGTAAGCAAAAAGCTGAGGTATTTGGTTATTTGTTCCTAACTTGTATAGTGTTTTAGCTTCTGAGTTAAATAAACGTCTGGCGATCACCAACTGTTCTGATTTAGTATTGGCAGGTTTTAGCTGTTTAACAACACATAAAGGATTGTCGGGAAGTTTCATATCTTCAGCAACGTAAGTTTCACTGAATCCACCAGAACCGAGAACTCTCACAATTTTGTAGCGTCCTTCCAGGATTTTTCCTGATAACGCCATTTCCCTTTGCTGGAGGAGATCTCTGAGATCATCCTGTTGGCTGAGAATCTCCTGGACAATTTGGTGAGATGCATATTTCTGAAAAATCTTCACCAATTGGCTCTTTCTTAATATTTCCCTGACTACTTCAGTTCCCAAATAGCAGAGTCCGATCACCGTAATCGCGACCACTGGCACAGCCGTGGGAAAAATTAACTGACCATAGAGAAATAACGCATAACTTATTCCTCCCCAAGAAATTGCCAGAGCAACGCTTAAGAAAAATCTTGTTATTCCTGGCTTTTTTCTAGCAACTATGACACCACATCCACCTACTAAACCAAAGACAAATAAACCGCATCCTATTGGATTTTCAATGGCTTGGGAGATTGCCTTACCTTCCATTAAAGTTGCGATCGCGTTGGCATGAACTTCCACACCTGACATTTCCTGAGAAGACAGCCAGCTTGTGGAAACAGGTACTGGAAAATAATCTTTTTGCAACTTATCTGTTGCGCCTATGAGGACGACTTTGTTTTTGAAAACTTTTCCCTGCTGCAAATAAGTGTTCCAATTCTCTGGTTCTAGTACGTGCATGAAGGAAATCATTTTAAACGTACCTGTCGGTCCGTAAAAATAAATCTGATTGCCCTTTGGCGGGAGATAATTGACTTTAGCTGCCTTAAGAGTCGCTTCATCAAAGGAGGGTATATCCACGACTAAGGCATCATTTGTATCTGCTAACGATTTAATATATTCACTGCTTAATTTTTGAATTTTGCCATCTACCTCTAAAGGGAAATTCACCAAGCCGACCGACACTGGCCTTGTCCAAAATAAGGGCTGAGGTTCGTTTAGTTTGTTAATCTGCCCTTGGTAAATCTCCGAGTCATTGTAGCTGGCAGCTAAGGTCACTTTGCCTGGGAACGCCCGCAATGTCCGTTGCAATCGGCGATCATCTGTCTCACCATAACGACTGGGTGTGTCAAATACTACATCCAGGGCAACAGAACGTGCTCCGGCTTTCATCAACTTATCAATAACCCTAGCATATGCCTCACGTTTGTAGGGAAAAGCCTTCAAGGGTTCTAGATTGGCATACTTTTGTGGATCTGTTGGGTAGTACTGCTGTGGAATGGATATAGACTCTTCGTCAATTGCCAAAATCACAATGTCTTCTGGAGGAACTACAGCTCCACGCATGAGATAAAATACCGTTTGTGCCTGACTTTCCATCACTTTAGGTAAGTCCGAACTAGAAGTTGCGAGTAGGGAAGCAACCACTACCGAAGTACTGGCAAGCAGATGACCCAGGCGTGCCATTAGCTTTGAGTGACGTAGCGATACCGTCGCAGTTGTTTTTGTTTGTTTACTCGTTGGTCGATTAGTCGCTGAGATATGTTTTTTGGTTAAGCTGGATATAGTTTCTTTTGGCATATCATATTGCCGAATGATTTACGTATGATCCCTTGTTTTTTTATACGCTCTTAACTTTAGAGTAAGGCGAAGAGATGAAAATCTTATATTTTTGTAACTTATCTTTTGTTCCTCACCAAAATAGACATGAGTTTTAAGTCCTAAATCGTGAGTATGTTATTTTCTACTTCGTGTATTCTAATGTCATGCACTCCTTTTTCAATAAACGACAAGTGTTTTCCTTTGTTACTGTTTCACAGACACATACAACGTTGCGGCTTGAGGAAGCCAAACACGAAGATGTCCTGCGACTCTACTCTACTCTATAAGAAGAGGTTTGCTGTCCATCCCTTGAAGCTGAGTGATCAATGCGATCGCCTGTGTCCTCCGTTTAATCATAAAAGCCGTATATGAGCATTAAGTCACAATCTATTCATAGCTTATTACATACCTCTTTAGGAGTAAACTTGATTGGTATACAGCGATGAATCACGTTACTTAGTCGATTTTATTGGTAGATTTTGATCGTGGGAGCATCTAATAGCGCCGACGGTGAAAAAGGTTCAGCATCTGAGAGACAGTCAATTTTATGCTTTAAGATAGGTTAGATAACAACTATATATGACAATATGTTTATAGATATTATCGAATTTAAC